>JAEEKC010000332.1 GCA_016282215.1 Lachnospiraceae bacterium | reverse complement strand
TGAAAACCCGATATTAATAAATCCAGAGGAAACCGACATGACAAAGAAAACCGACAGTGAGAAAAAGAAAGATAAAAAACTGAAAGCCGATGGAAAAGCGAAACAGCCCAAAACCGGTTCCGGCAAAGCAGGGAAAGAGAAAGCGGGGAAGGAAAACAGCGGCACGGACTATCGCGATCCGTCCCTTTATACCAACCGCGAACTTTCCTGGCTGATGTTTGACTCAAGGATTCTGGGTGAAGCCAGGGATAAGACCAATCCGCTCTTTGAAAGGATGAAATTTTTATCCATCACGGCATCGAACCTGGACGAGTTTTTCATGGTGCGCGTGGCGTCTTTGAAAGACATGGAAGGCGCCGGACTTGAGCGCCGGGATATCGCCGGCCTGACACCGACGGAGCAGCTTTCGCGGATCTATGCGGCAACCCATGACCTGGTGGCCATGCAGTATTCCACCTACAACAGATCCCTGATCCCGCAGCTTGAACAGAGCGGCCTGCATATTATCGGTGCGCATGAAACCCTGACACAGGAGCAGAATGATTATCTGGACCGGTATTTTGATGACAATGTCTATCCGGTGCTGACACCCATGGCCGTGGACTCTTCCAGGCCGTTCCCGCTGATCCGCAACAAGACCCTGAATATCGCAGCGTTTTTGCAGAAAAAGGGCGGGAAAAAGAGCGAGGTGGAATTTGCCACGGTGCAGGTACCTTCCGTTCTGCCGCGGTTTATCAAACTGCCGGCAGAACTGTTCCCGGATACGGAAAAGACCTATCTGATCTTGTTAGAGGAAGTGATCGAGCATAATATCGACAAACTCTTTTTGAACTATGATGTGCTTTGCGCCCATCCGTACCGCGTCATGAGAAATGCCGATCTTGAGATCGACGAAGACGAGGCGGAGGATCTGCTTGAAGAGATCGAGAATAAATTAAAGCAGCGCCAACGCGGCGATGCCATCCGTTTGGAAGTGGAAGAGGGTATCAACAAAAAACTCCTGAAACACCTGAAGGAAGAACTGGCGCTTTCCGAGGACGATATCTATTATATCCCGGGTCCGCTGGATCTGACTTTTTTGATGAAACTCTACGGCATGAAGGGATTTGACCATCTGAAAGTAAAACCCTATACGCCGCAGCCGGTGCCCCGGCTCCCGGAAGAGAGCGATATCTTTGATGAGATCCGAAAGGGCGATATTCTGTTGCACCACCCGTATGAAACCTTTGATCCGGTGGTGAATTTTGTCAGACAGGCGGCAAAGGATCCGAAAGTGCTGGCCATCAAACAGACTCTGTACCGTGTCAGCGGTGATTCGCCCATTATCAAGGCTCTCGCACAGGCAGCGGATAACGGAAAGCAGGTATCCGTTCTCGTGGAACTGAAGGCGCGTTTTGATGAGGAGAACAATATCGTCTGGGCCAAGATGTTAGAGCAGGCAGGCTGCCATGTTATTTACGGTCTGGTGGGCCTGAAGACCCATTCCAAGATCACCATGGTGGTGCGCAAAGAGGATGACGGCATCCGCAGATATGTGCATCTGGGTACCGGAAACTATAACGACGCAACTGCAAAACTCTATACGGATATGGGACTTTTGACCTGCAGGGAAGCCATCGGCGAGGATGCGACGGCAGTCTTTAACATGCTTTCCGGTTATTCGGAGCCGAAGAACTGGAATAAACTTTCCTTAGCGCCGCTGTGGCTGAAGGATAAATTCCTTTATATGATCCGCAGAGAGATGGAAAATGCCAAAGCGGGTGATCCGGCCAGGATCGTGGCAAAAATGAACGCCCTTTGTGATCCGGATATCATAGCCGCTCTGTATGAGGCTTCCACGGCAGGCGTGCAGATCGATCTGATCGTCCGCGGTATCTGTTCACTCAAGGTCGGAATCCCGGGTGTGAGCGAGAATATCACGGTGCGTTCCATTGTCGGCAACTTCTTGGAACACGCCCGCATTTTCTATTTTGAAAACGGGGGGAACAGTGAAGTATACCTGGCCAGCGCAGACTGGATGCCGAGAAACTTAGAGCGCAGGGTGGAGATCCTGTTCCCCATCGAGCAGGAAGATCTGAAAGAAGAAGCAATTCATGTATTGCAGGTTCAGCTGGCGGATACCATCAAAGCACACCTGCTTTCGCCCTTTGATACCTATGAAAAAGTGGATAAGCGCGGCAAACGTCTTTTATGCGCGCAGGAAACCTTCTGTGTGGAAACAGTGCGCCGCATAAAAGAACTGGCCAGGGCGACCAGTATGATGCAGACAAGAGTATTTACGCCGGAAACGGGAAATCCGGGACAAAAATAAAAATTCAGATATTTCAGGAGGAAAACATCATGCCAGACTTTGATGATGCAGTGTTGGATGCTTTTTTGGAGCAGCAGGAAAAACTCTATCCCGAGCGGATCGCCCAAACCCGGGAAGAAGCCGCGGCATTTTTGGAGGAAAGCTTTGCGGTGGTCCTTGGCAGTGCGAAAGAAGTATGGAACTATTTTGATGAGGAAGGACTCGATGTGTCCGATTATGATCAAAAGAGCATTACCGATGCGCCGGAAGTATTTGCTGTCGGTGACGGCAGGTTTTTGATCGTAGAGGGCTGAAACAGGGAAATCTTCATAAAGTATTAAGAAAAACACAAGAAATAGCGCTTTTTCGTGATTGACGAATCTATATGTAGTGTTGTATTATGTAAATAACGTGGTTTTCATAACATAACAGTTTACAACACAACATAAATTTCGAAAGGAATGGTATCAACATGAAGAAGCGCTTATTATGTGTTTTGCTTACCGGTGCTCTCAGCGTGGCCGGTCTTATGACTGCATTTGCTGAAGAAACGGCTGATCCGGCATCGGTCAGTGAGAATGAGATTGCGGCAGCAGAGGAGGAACTCAGCGCGGAGGCAACAACGCCTGCGTTTTATCCCGCAAAGGATCTGCCCAAGAAGTTTGCGAAAGGCAAGAGAGAAGAGCTCGAATTCAGCGCAACGCCGGGGGCTAAATACAATATCAAGATCGTTCGCAAATCCAATCAGGAAAAGGTGCATAATGTGAGCGGTTCCGCTCCCGCGGCCGAATCAGGCAGCAGCATGGCAAAAGTAAAGGTCATCCTGGATTTTGCCGGTGCATCCTATACCTATGACACCTACACCCTGAAATACTGGGTAGGTGAAGATACCGCGGAAGCTGAGAAGGAAGCGCAGGACTGGGATTTCACCATAGCGCCGTCCATTAATTCCACAGAGAACAGCAACATCGTCAAAGCAGTCATTGATCCGGCATCCGTTGTTTATACCGGAAGCGATCTGACACCGAAGGTAACGATCGTTGATAAGAGCACCGGCAAGACACTGGTTCAGGGTACGGACTTTACAGTTGCTATTACTTCGGAGAATAAGAAAGAGATCGGAAAAGCAACACTGCTTGTAACTGGTGCGGGTTCTTATACCGGTTCAGAAGAGCTCTATTTTGAGATCAAGCCCACGACTCCCGTTCTGCCGACATTATCCGTAGTCAACACTTCTGCCATCAAGCTTTCCTGGAACCGGGTTGCAAATGCTGCCGGATACCGGATCGAGAAGAAGAATGAAGACGGTAAATTTGAGCTTCTCGTTGAGATCAATGACAAGGGTACCATCGTTTATACAGATACACAGGGTCTGCAGCTCGGAAAGACCTATACATACAGAGTCCTTTCCTTTGCGCCGGATGCAGGAAACGCTGCGGTCAAGATTTACAGCAACGCAAACGAGACAGGTTCCTCTATCGTATTGACGACGGCAGCACCGAAGATCAAATCCTATACCACCATTAACACCAAGAAGGTGAAACTGGTTTGGGACAAGGTAGACGGAGCAAAAGGATATAACCTTTATACACAGAAAGCGAACGGAAAACTCAAGGTTGTTAAGAAGAATATCACCAAAACAAATTATACGGCAACGAAGCTGAAATGTGGTACGACTTACAAATTTGTTCTGAAGGCTTACACCACAGGAGTAGACGGCAAGAAGGTTCTGAGCCCCGCATCCGCTGTTTATAAAGTAAAAGCTGTTCCGGCAACGCCGAAGCTTGTAGCTGCTGAGCCTGTATCCGGAAAGCAGATCAAGATCTCCTGGAGACTGGTTCCCGACGCCAGCGGATATTATATCTACAGACGCGGCACCGGTGACGAAGATGACGGATATGAGAAGATCAAGAAAGTAACCGGCAAGAATACACTTTCCTATATCGATACCAAATGTGAGCCGGGTGCAAAATATGTTTACAGCGTAGCAGCCTACAAGAAGGTAAGCGGCAAGGCTGTGAAGGGTGCTTATAATGCGAAGGGCGTAAAGGGACAGGCAGTCTGCGCAGGACCTGCCATCGCAGCAGAACAGCGTCACAGCAATATCGCCAACGTTTACATTGAGAACGTAGAAGGCGCTGACGGATTTATCCTTTACAGAAAGGTCGGCGGCGGATCTTATGGCGATCCTATCGCAACGTTTGGCAAGATGGATGGCAATATCACCACCTTCAGAGATACCACTGTTAAGGATGGCAATACCTACACCTATTGCGCGATCGCTTATACAGAAGTGGATGGTAAGAAGATCAAGGGTCTGGTCGGCAAGGAAGCAACACTTGTGATGAAGGCACCGGCAACCACCACGACCACAAAGAAGACGAATTAGGGCTTGCTCTTTAGGGCAGGTACGTGCTACAATATATCTACCTTATAAACGATATGCTAAGTCGGATATGGGGATTATTACACGAAGGGAGGGTCCATAATGGATGTCGCAGGATTATCCATGGCTTTATCGCAGGTCAGTACGATGAACGATATCGGTGTCGCTGTCCTGTCCAAGCAGCTTGACATGAACGAGTCGCTGGGACAGTCAATGGTAGCAATGATGGACCGTTCCATGATGGAGCAATCCGTCGCACCGCATATCGGTTCCAATTTTGACATGAGCGTTTAGCCACTGAAAGAGAAACATGGTAGGTCACCTGCCCCGCAAGAGGCAGGTGATTTACTGTTCAGGAGTATTATTAAAATTATTAAGGAGAACCACTTATGATTCAAGCAAGTAATGTAACCCTGCGTATCGGGAAAAAAGCCCTGTTCGAGGATGTGAACATCAAATTCACGGAAGGAAACTGCTACGGACTGATCGGTGCCAACGGCGCCGGCAAATCCACTTTTTTAAAGATCCTTTCCGGTCAGCTTGAGACCACAAAAGGTGATGTCATCATGACACCCGGACAGCGTCTTTCTGTGCTCGAACAGGATCATTTTAAATATGACAGCTATCAGGTCATGGATGTTGTCATCATGGGAAATGAAAGACTCTATCAGATCATGAAGGAAAAAGATGCCATTTATGCGAAAGAAGATTTTACGGATGAGGACGGTATCAAGGCCAGTGAGTTGGAAGCGGAATTCGCAGAAATGGACGGCTGGGATGCAGAGACCAATGCGGCGCAGCTGTTAAACGGTCTGGGAATCCCGACGGATCTGCACTATGCGGATATGAATACCCTGGACGGTAACCAGAAGGTGAAGGTACTGCTGGCAAAGGCCCTGTTCGGCAATCCCGATATCATGCTCCTCGACGAGCCGACCAACCACCTGGATCTGGATGCCATTGCCTGGCTCGAGGACTTTTTGATCGATTTTGAAAACACGGTCATCGTGGTATCCCATGACCGCTACTTTTTAAATAAAGTCTGCACGCAGATCGCAGATATCGACTACGGCAAGATCCAGCTGTATGCCGGCAACTACGATTTCTGGTATGAATCCAGCCAGCTGCTGATCCGTCAGATGAAAGAAGCAAACAAAAAGAAAGAAGAGAAGATCAAGGAGCTGCAGGAATTCATTTCCAGGTTCTCAGCAAACGCTTCCAAATCCAAGCAGGCTACGTCACGTAAGCGAGCTTTGGAAAAGATCGAGCTTGAGGAGATCAAACCCTCCAGCAGGAAATATCCTTATATTGATTTCCGTCCGGACCGTGAGATCGGAAATGAGGTTTTGTTTGTAGAGAATCTTTCCAAAACGGTTAACGGGGAAAAAGTGCTCGACGGCATTACCTTCCACGTGGGAAGAGAAGATAAGATCGCCTTTGTGGGCGGCAACGAACTGGCGAAGACCACACTGTTTCAGATCCTGATGGGCGAGCTTGAGCCGGATGAAGGAACCGTTAAATGGGGCGTGACCACATCACAGGCTTATTTCCCCAAGGACAATACGGCAGAGTTTGACAATGACCTGACCATCGCTGACTGGCTGATGGGCTATTCACCTGTCAATGACGTAACCTACGTGCGCGGATTCCTCGGACGTATGCTGTTTGCCGGTGAAGATGGTGTCAAGAAGGTAAAAGTGCTCTCCGGAGGTGAGAAGGTGCGCTGCCTTCTGTCCAAGATGATGATCTCGGGTGCGAACTGCCTGATCTTAGACGAGCCCACCAACCATCTGGATATGGAATCCATCACGGCGCTGAACAACGGACTGATCAAATTCCCAGGCGTGGAGCTTTTCTCCTGCCATGACCATCAGTTTGTGCAGACCACCGCAAACCGCATTATGGAGATTCTGCCGGACGGCAGCCTGATCGACAAGATCACCACCTACGATGAATATATGGCAAGTGATGAGATGGCGAGAAAGAGAACGGTTTACACGGCACAGAGGGAGGACGACGAGAACTGAATCTTAGTATTACTATTCATAGTAACTCTTTTTCAACAAAATGGTTGACAAACCGATAAGCGAGTGTTACATTATGTTTTGGAACAATTAGCACTCAAATCAAGCGAGTGCTAACAGATATAAAAAAGCAGAACAAGAAGGAGGCATTCATTATGAAGTTAGTACCACTTGGCGACAGAGTTGTATTAAAGCAGCTGGTTGCAGAAGAGACCACAAAATCCGGTATCGTATTGCCGGGTCAGAATAAGGAAAAGCCCCAGCAGGCAGAAGTTATTGCTGTCGGCCCCGGCGGCATGGTAGATGGCAAGGAAATCAAGATGGAAGTAAAGAAGGGTGATCAGGTTATCTTCCAGAAATATTCCGGCACGGAAGTGAAACTGGATGAGGAAGAGTTCATCATCGTTCGTCAGAGTGATATTGTAGCTATCGTTAAGTAAGATATAGGTAATATTAGTATCAGGAGGAAAATAAAATGGCTAAAGAGATCAAATACGGCGCAGATGCCAGAGCCAGTCTGGAAGCCGGTGTCAATAAACTTGCGGATACCGTCCGCGTAACCTTAGGCCCTAAGGGAAGAAACGTAGTATTGGATAAGTCTTACGGCGCTCCGCTGATCACCAACGACGGTGTGACCATCGCAAAGGAGATCGAGCTGGAAGATGCATTTGAGAACATGGGTGCTCAGTTGGTAAAAGAAGTTGCTACCAAGACCAATGACGTAGCAGGTGACGGTACCACCACCGCAACCGTTCTGGCACAGGCTATGATCGATGAAGGAATGAAGAACCTCGCAGCAGGCGCAAACCCGATCATCCTTCGCAAAGGTATGAAGAAAGCAACGGAATGTGCAGTGGCCGCCATCGCAAAGATGAGTTCCAAACTCAAAGGAAAAGAGCATATTGCCAAGGTAGCTGCTATTTCCGCAGGCGATGAGAATGTCGGCAACATGGTAGCAGATGCCATGGAAAAAGTAACCGGCAACGGCGTGATCACCATCGAAGAGAGCAAGACCATGCAGACTGAACTGGATCTGGTAGAAGGTATGCAGTTCGACAGAGGTTATATCTCAGCTTACATGGCTACCGATATGGATAAGATGGAAGCGGTTCTGGATAATCCTTATATCCTGATCACCGACAAAAAGATCGCTAACATTCAGGAGATCCTGCCCCTTCTTGAGCAGATCGTTCAGGCCGGAGCGAAACTTCTGATCATCGCAGAGGATGTGGAAGGTGAAGCACTGACAACCCTGATCGTGAACAAACTGCGTGGTACCTTCAATGTAGTAGCAGTTAAGGCTCCGGGGTATGGCGATCGCAGAAAGGCTATGCTTGAGGATATCGCTATCCTGACCGGCGGTCAGGTGATCAGTTCCGAAGTCGGTCTGGAACTGAAAGATACCACGATGGATCTGCTCGGAAAGGCAAAATCCGTTAAGGTTCAGAAAGAGAACACCATCATCGTTGACGGTGAAGGCAAGAAGAAAGACATTCAGGCACGTATCGGCCAGATCAAGAAGCAGATCGAAGAGACCACTTCTGATTTCGACCGTGAGAAACTGCAGGAAAGACTTGCAAAACTCTCCGGCGGTGTTGCTGTGATCCGTGTAGGTGCAGCTACCGAAACCGAGATGAAGGAAGCAAAGCTTCGTATGGAAGATGCACTCGCAGCTACCAGGGCTGCTGTTGAAGAAGGTATCATCGCCGGCGGCGGAAGCGCTTACATCCATGCTTCCAAGCAGGTTGCAAAACTTGCTGACAGCCTTGAGGGTGACGAGAAGACCGGTGCACAGATCGTTCTGAAGGCTCTTGAAGCACCTCTGTACTTCATCGCAGCAAATGCAGGCCTTGAAGGCAGCGTGATCATCAACAAGGTAAAAGAGTCCAAGGTTGGTATCGGTTTTGATGCCCTGAAGGAAGAATATGTAGACATGGTTGCAGCCGGCATTCTCGATCCTGCAAAGGTAACCAGAAGCGCTTTGCAGAATGCAACCAGCGTAGCATCTACCTTCCTGACCACCGAATCCGCAGTTGCAAACATCAAGGAGCCTCAGCCTCCGATGCCTGCAGGCGGTCCGGGTATGGGCGGAATGTACTAAACCAAGTTCAAAATTCGCGGTATGAAATAAAAAAGAGAATGGGACGCAAGCTCGCTTGCTGGTTCCGTTCTCTTTTTTTATTTCGTTCCCACGAAGTGGGAACCCAAACTGTATGAACAATCATAGCGCGTCAGCGCGGAGAAGCCGCGAAGCGGCAAGATTGTGAATACAGTTTGAGATACCGCGAATACAGTTCCCCCCCATGTCCCTTTTTGCGCTAACATATTTCTTTCTTCCGACGATTCTGTGCTTTACACTATTCTTGTCAGTTTGTATCTGGTCAGAATGATTCGGGACCATACGGTTTTATGGATGTGTTCTGAAT
>JAEEKC010000331.1 GCA_016282215.1 Lachnospiraceae bacterium | reverse complement strand
ATGATCCTGATCAGGTGCAGGAGCGCTATTTCGCTCCTAAGGGTATCAGACCTTCGGTCCTCTCTCAGCCTTTCGGCTCCCCCAGCGTCTTTTGCTACTATACACAAAAAGCCGGAGGTTGTCAATGGGGACGGTTCTTTTTGACACCGAACCGTCCCACACTTGACACCGAACCGTCCCCACCTGACACTTATTCTCGCATGTCCACCGTATATTTCGCCGATTTCTTCCCATCTCTCGAGACACCGTGTTTGGTCCGCACCGGCACCACATAGACCTTATAGGTAAATCCAACGCCTGCCTGGAGGTCCACATTCGGTTTTTTCGAAGTCGTCATCAGCTTGAATTTACCGCCGGACTGTTCCTGTCCGTAGATCTTGTAGCTTGTTGCGCCCTTGACTTTCTTCCATTTCAGGTTAAATACTCTCGCCCGGTAGCCGCGCATGGTGGTATAGTTCTTTTTCTTAATGCCCGTGACCGTAGTGGCTTTCAGTTGCTTCGGTGCCGTGTAAAGGGTTTTCGCGTCAGACATCGCTCCTTCGATCTCACCCTCGGGAGTTTTGATGTATGCGCAGACCTTGACTTTGTAACCGGTCTCCTCTTTCAGCCCTTTATAAGTATATTCATTTTTGGAAGATTTCCCCTTGCGAACGAATTTACCGGATTTTTTGTCGTAAAGATAATAATGATAACCGTCCGGCATGGTCGCTGCGGAATACCCCATGCTGCAAATAATGGCGATCTTATTCTTTGTGGTCTTCTCTGTCAGCTGTGTCACTGTAGCCACCTTGCGGGGTTTGACCGTTACAGAGCAGGTCGCCTTCAGGCTCGGCTGGTCGGCCGCGGATGCCACGATCGTTGTATAGCCAATGCCGTTTGCTCTGACTGTTCCGTTATTGACCGCGGCAACAAAGTTATCACCTGATGACCATTCAATCTCCGGTTCAATGGAACCTTCCGGGATATACTCTGCCTTCAGCGTCACGCTTTGGTTATCAGAATCTTCCAACAATAGCGAGGATTGACTGATCTTCATACCCGTCGGCTGCTGGTCTGTGACATAAACCGAATAAGACCCGGTATTGCTGCCGGAATTTGTTACTTTGATATAATAAGTACCGGCTGTTAACTGTCTGGTCACCTTATACACTTCCGGCTCGCTGTCGGTCCCGTTTACGTATTGGGAGGTGATATAGCTTTCTTTTTCATTTTCAATCGTAAAATACGGTCCCCGGAAAGATGAAGTGAATTTGAACATCACCAGACCGCTCTGCTGCACCACAACTTTAAAAACATCGATCTCATCATCCGGACCCAGCGACTCTTTCACTTCTTTTTTCATCGAAAGTGCATATGCGGTATCACTGGCTCCGTTGTGATCAGCATCCGCATCTTCACAGTAACCGGTCACGCCAAAGGATAGCATGCCCAAAACAAATGCGCCGGAAAAAACAACCGCAGCGATCTTTGATCTTAAGTTTTTTATTCTTTTGTGGGAGAATCTGTCTTTTTTGCTCATGAAACACCTCCATATTCTTACACATGAACCCGCTGTTTTTTATTGATCCTTACACGATACGAATACCTTCATATAACTTCCATCATTTTCAGTTGCTTCTACCATCTATTCTACAATACTTTGCGCTAATGTCAAAGGATAATCTCGAAGATTGTACCGGAGAAATTTTAGGTAAGGTTAAGAAAACCCATATCCGTCGGAAAGCATTTTGGGATATGCTCCTTACATAGTTACTATTCACAGTCGATATGGCAATGCGAAGTCACTTTGAATCGTTTCTTCTATACAGATATGTGTGCAATTCCGTTGATTTTCGGTATCCTTTTGTAATATAATAAACTTTAATATTATATAATATCTTTCTATGGATTCTCAAAGGGAGACATCATGAAAAACAAAAAGCAAAAGCGTTTTAACAAGATCAAGAAACACAGTGTCTTCGGCAGTCTGCTGCTACTCTGCGTGGTCACGCTGCTGATCAATCTGACCATGCTCTTCTTCGGCTCAAGCCTGACCTACTATCTGATCGAATCCCGGCTGGTATCCGAATATGATAAAATTGCCTATATGGCAAGGCTTTATGAATCGGAATCCGACAAGGACAATGCTCTGAAGTTTTTAGATACCGAAGGCCGCAATTATCTGATCACCGATAAAAACGGAAAGACCATCCATCAAAACGGTGAAAACACCATGTCCGAAACAAGCGGCAACGTGGAGATCCAGACCCTGGACAAAAAAATCCTGAGTGCCTCCGAAGAAGATATGAAGGCACCGGATCTGCATGCCCAGGTCACTGTTTCGAGGGATCCCGACGGCGATCTCGATGAAGTCGGACTCATCAATAGTGATTTCTATGAAGGCCAGACGGATTACATCATTTCAAGGGAAGTACTGATGTATTCTGACAAGCGTGCGCCCTTCCTGTATCCGGATGGCGGACGCATCAGTTATGATCTGAAGGATTTTTGGAAATGGCTCAAACAGGATGTGAATCCTTCATCAAAAGAGTTTTATGAGGGTCGTGCCCTGATCGAAGCACCGATGTGGATCGCTCTTCCCTTAGAGAATGGCGAAGCGACTCTGTACGGACAGATCCGTTTCGGCATTGACATGAATGACCTGACCTTCTTTATCATGATCCTTGTCGGTCTGGTCCTCATGGCGCTGACCATCTTCATTCTGCTCGTTGTCAACTTTGTCAACGCACTTCGCAGCCAGCGAAATCTGAAAAAAGTATTTTTCATGGACGAGGCCACCAGCGGACACAACTGGATGTATTTCCTCTACCGCGGCGGACAGATCCTCAAAAGACACAGCAGCAACAAATACAACTTTGCAGTCCTTGACCTGGTATTTGTCAATTACCGCAACTACTGCATGTGCCATTCCATAGCAGAAGGCGAAAAGCTTCTGAACCTGGTGGATGCCGTCGCCTCCCGCTCCTGCAACAAAAAACGTGAGCTCTGCGCCCACTACGCATCCGCCAATTTCGCCATGCTGATCACTTATCAGGACCGGGAAGAACTGACTGCGCGGATCCGCACCCTGATCGGCCAGTTAGAGCAGATCGACCCGCATCACAACTTTTCCTACCACGTGGGCATCGACCAGATGCCTGCCTCCACCGATAAACGAGGCCGCCTGCGCAGCCGCAAGCACGTGGACCTGGAAGAAGAATATAATAATGCATGCTCTGCACGTTCTTCCCTCGCCGATAACGATGCTCCCGATATGGCATTTTTTGATGAAAAGCTTGTGGAAGAACAAAAATGGCTGGACATCGTGCAGGAAAACCAGAGAGCAGCTATCGACAACGAGGAATTCCTGGTATACTACCAGCCCAAGTACAATCCTCGTACCAAACGCCTGATGGGTGCCGAAGCACTGATCCGCTGGGAATCTCCCAAGTATGGTTTTATCACCCCCGGACGCTTCATACCGATCTTTGAGAAAAACGGTTTTATCACCGAGATTGACCACTACATGCTGAAACATGCCGCGGCAGACCAGAAGCGCTGGCTCGATGAAGGACTTAACTGCGTTCCCATTTCCGTCAATGTATCCAGGGCACATTTCATCGAAAGCGACCTGGCTGAGCAGATCCGCGACATTATAGACGGCGAAGGGACCCCGCGTAACCTGATCGAAATCGAGCTGACGGAAAGTGCTTTCTTTGATGACAAGAAGGCCATGATCGATACCATCGCCAAATTGAAATCCTATGGTTTCCACGTTTCCATGGACGATTTCGGTTCCGGCTACTCTTCTCTCAATACCCTGAAGGATATGCCGCTGGATGTATTGAAACTGGATGCAGATTTCTTCCGCGGTGAGAACGACGACGGACGTGACAAGATCGTGGTTTCCGAAGCCATCAAGCTTGCCAAGCTGCTGAAGATGAAGACCGTTGCTGAAGGTGTTGAGGCGCAGGAACAGGTGGAATTTCTGGCCGACCAGGGCTGCGACATGATCCAGGGTTTCATTTTTGATAAGCCCATGCCAGCCTCCAACTTTACAGATAAGATGCGGCACAACGTTGCAGATACGGACGAGAATGCTGCTGCGGATACTGACAATACTGATAAGAATGCTGATACCGATACAAACAGCTCCGATAAGAGTTCTGAGACCGGTATAGACGACTCCGATAAAAATTCTGATGCCGGTACTGACAATGTTGACACAAACGATACTATTGATGCTGACGAATAAAAAGAAAAGGAGGAATCGCCATGATCACAATCAGCTGTTGCATGATCGTCAAAAACGAAGAAAAGGTACTTGCCAGATGCCTGGATTCCATTGCGGATCTGATGGATGAGATCATCATCGTGGATACCGGTTCCACCGACGCCACCAAGGCAGTGGCCGCAAGATACACTGATAAGATCTATGATTTTGAATGGAACGGCAGCTTCGCTGATGCAAGAAACTACTCATTCTCCAAAGCCACAGCCCAGTACATCTACTGCGCCGATGCCGATGAGGTCCTCGACCGCACAAATCATGACAAGTTCGCCCTTCTCAAAAAAGGGCTATTGCCTGAGATCGATATCGTGCAGATGTACTACTGCAACCAGATGGAATTCAACACCATCTACAACTTCGACAGAGAGCTGCGTCCCAAACTGTACAAACGTGTCCGCACCTTCACCTGGTATAATCCCATTCATGAGACCGTAGGCCTTCAGCCCACGATCTATGACAGTGAGATCGAGATCATTCACAAGCCCACGGGTTTCCATGCTTCCAGAGATCTTGCTGCCTTTGAAAAAATGTATGCCGACGGCCTGTACATGGACAACCGGCTCCATAACCTATACGCAAAGGAACTGCTGATCGCCGGTGAAAAGAGCAACCTTCACAAAGCGATCCCCTATTTCGAAAAATCCCTGACAGATGAAAACCGCACAACGGATTCCCTCATGGAGTCTTACGTGATCCTCGCCAGAGCATATCGCAGCAAAAATGATGTTACCAAATTCTTCAAGTATGCAATGCGTGCTGTCACTCTTGATGGTGAAGGCTGCGCT
>JAEEKC010000330.1 GCA_016282215.1 Lachnospiraceae bacterium | reverse complement strand
TCCTTTCCCAGTTTTTGGGTCTGTGTCCCTTCCTCGGCGTATCGAAGAAAGTAAAGACTGCCAGCGGTATGGGAACGGCGGTAATTTTTGTCATAACCATCGCGTCCCTGGTTGCCGCATTGATCTATCGATTCATTTTAACGCCCCTGGATCTTGGATATCTGCGTACTATCGTTTTTATCCTGGTCATTGCGGCGCTGGTGCAGTTTGTAGAGATGTTCTTAAAGAAGTTTATCAAGAGCCTGTATGAATCCCTGGGCGTGTATCTGCCGCTCATCACCACCAACTGCGCGGTGCTGGGCGTGGCGCTGACAAATGTGCAAAAATCCTATGGGATCTTAGAAAGCGTAGTGAACGGTTTTGCAACTGCAGCAGGTTTTGCTGTTGCCATCATCATTCTGGCTGGTCTTCGGGAGAAAATGGAATACAACGATATTCCGAAGCCGTTCCAGGGAATGCCCATCGTCATGATCACGGCCGGACTAATGGCTATCGCATTTTGCGGATTTGCGGGATTGTTCTAACATAAATCATTTGAGGTAAATCATGAACCTGACAACAATACTTATCGCAGCTGCCGTTGTCGCAGCGGTCGGACTTCTGATCGGACTGTTTCTAGGCGTTGCGGGGATCAAATTTAAAGTGGAAGTGGATGAGCGGGAAGAGGCGGTTTTGGCCGCACTGCCCGGTAATAACTGCGGCGGCTGCGGATTTCCCGGCTGCTCCGGTCTTGCTGCAGCCATCGCCAAGGGGGAAGCACCGGTAGGCGGCTGCCCTGTCGGCGGACAGAAGGTTGCGGATGTAGTTGCCGGTATTATGGGCGTTGAAGCCGGCGCAGGACAGCGCATGGTCGCTTTTGTAAAATGCGGCGGCAATTGTAAAAAAGCAAAAACCGACTATGATTATATCGGCACCAGGGATTGCAGGATGGCTTCTTTTGCGCCGGGCGGCGGTCCGAAGAGCTGCAACGCCGGCTGCATGGGTTTTGGCACCTGCGTTTCGGTCTGCCCGTTTGATGCAATTCATGTAGTAGATGGCGTGGCAGTAGTGGACAAAGAAGCTTGCAAAGCCTGCGGAAAGTGTATTGAAGCCTGCCCGAAAAAACTCATTGAACTGATTCCTTATGACGCAGGTTATGTAGTAGCCTGCAACAGCCATGAAAAAGGTCCGGTGGTCATGAAAGCCTGTGACGCCGGCTGTATCGGCTGTATGCTCTGTCAGAAGAATTGTCCGAATGAGGCGGTTTCGGTGGACGGTTTCCTGGCACATATAGATCAGGAAAAATGTGTTTCATGTGGTGTATGCGCACAAAAATGTCCAAAGAAATGCATTCAGATCATAGAAAAATGAGAGTGCGCAGCACAAAGCAATCCGTATTATCATATAAAATGAAAAATATATACAGGAGGCATCTATGAAAACAAAAACAACATGGAGCAAGTACACACCTGCGCAGCTGAAAAGCCTTGAAAAGTTAGCTGCTGCTTACAAGGAGTTTTTGGATAACGGCAAGACAGAGCGAGAGTGTGTATCCCAGATCGTAGACCGGATCGAAAAGGAAGGATATGTGGAACTGTCCGATGCCATCAAGACCGGAAAGAAACTGAAGGCAGGCGATAAGGTTTATGCGGTCAATATGGAAAAATCCGTGATCATGTTCCAGGTGGGTAAAAAACCGTTGGAAAGCGGTATGAACATTCTCGGTGCGCATATTGACAGCCCGCGTATCGATGTGAAGCAGAATCCTATGTATCAGGACAGCGATTTTGTTTATCTGGATACCCATTACTACGGCGGTATCAAAAAGTACCAGTGGGTGACGATCCCGCTTGCGATCCATGGTGTGGTTGTCAAAAAAGACGGCACGACCATCATCATGAACATCGGTGAAGAAGAGGATGATCCCGTATTCTTCATTTCCGATCTTCTGATCCATCTTGCAGCAGACCAGATGGATAAGAAAGGAAGCAAAGTCATTGAGGGCGAGGCACTTGATGTTATTGTCGGAAATAAGCCTATCAAACTGACCGCTGCGCAGGCCAAGGCAGAGGCAAAGAAGGAAACGGATGAAGACGAAGAAAAGAAAGACCGTTTTACCAGAGAGATCCTGCGGATCCTGAAAGAAGATTACGATATGGATGAAGAGGACTTTTTGTCCGCAGAACTGGAGGTCGTACCGGCCGGAAAAGCAAAGGATGCGGGCTTTGACAGGAGCATGATCTTAGCTTACGGACAGGATGACAGATCCTGTGCATTCACTTCTCTTGAAGCAATGCTGGCTGTTCAAAAGCCCGAAAAGACAGCCTGCTGCATTCTTGTAGACAAAGAAGAGATCGGTTCCGTGGGAGCTACCGGTATGGAATCCAAATTCTTTGAAAACACCGTTGCTGAACTGTTGGCACTTTGCGGCGGTTATGATGCGCTTGTGCTTCGCAGGGCGCTTGCCAATTCCTGCATGCTCTCATCGGATGTCAGCGCCGGTTTCGATCCGTCCTATGCTTCCAGTTTTGAGAAAAAGAATGTGGCTTATTTAGGACATGGCATGGTATTTAATAAATTCACGGGTGCCCGCGGAAAGAGCGGATCGAATGATGCCAATGCGGAATATATGGCTTATATCCGGTCAGTCATGGATGCAGATAAGATTTCCTATCAGACGGCAGAACTCGGAAAAGTGGATCAGGGCGGCGGCGGCACCATTGCCTATATCCTTTCACTGTACGGCATGAATGTGATCGACTGCGGAGTTGCGGTACTGAATATGCATGCACCATGGGAGGCGACCAGCAAAGCAGATCTTTATGAAACCTGTCTGGGATATCAGGCATTTCTGAAAGCGAAGGGGATGTAATTTTTTCAATTCTAAAAGGGGATGATTTATGGAAGATCTTAGAACATCGAAAGAGATCGAAGCAATCAGGATGATCATGCAGAGTGATTCGCCAGATATCGTGACATCGGAATTCTTTTCCGGTGAAAAGGAGTTTCATGTTTTTATGAACAAGGTGATCAAAAGACTGCATTTGACCAGGGGGAAGGTGCTTGACTCCATCGGCGTGGAAAGATCCTATGGATATCAGATCTTAAACGGCCGCCGGATTGCGACGAGAAAGATTGTGCTTCGTATGGCATTCTTTCTCGGACTTGACATGCGTCAGGCGCAGATGGCGCTTGCATTGGCCGGTAAGAAGGCATTGTATCCGCTCAACACCTTTGAGACCGCAGTGATCTATGCGTTATCACATGATTATTCTTTGGATCGGGCAGAAGAGTTTCTGCAGCAGCTCAGTGCCGGATCGTTATTCGGTGACTGACCGGTAAACTGACCGGCAGCAGACATTTATGATTTTAAGGCTCTTTCGTATCGATGATGGTGCCATCCTGTTTGATCAGGATGGCATCAATGTTTTCTAAGGAGCGGATATAGCTTTCCGCCTTTTCGCTGCCGAGGATCAGACAGGTCGTGGAAAGCGCGTCTGCATCTGTGGCAGAGTGGGCGATGATGGTTACGCTGTCAAGATCTGTCTGCACGGGCATGCCTGTCGCCGTATCTAAAATGTGGTGATAGACACGTTCGCCCATTTTAAAGTATCTTTCATAGACACCGCTGGTGGCAACGGCGGTCTGCGTTTCCCGCAAAGCTGTGGATTTTGCGCCTTTTACGGAATCGGATTCGCCGACGGAAACGGTTTTGCAAAAGTCCCCGCTGTCTGCCCAGGGCTTTTGGATGCCGACGGAAAAGAGACTGCCGTCGGGTTTTGCGCCAATGGTCTGGACATTGCCGCCGAGATTGATGATGGCGCAGTCTGCGTCTTTGGCGAGCAGGAAGGCCTTCAGTTCATCGGCGATAAAACCTTTTGCGATAAAACCGGGATCGATCTGTGCTTCGGGATCGAGCAGACGAACTTTATTGCCTTCCGTTTCGATTGAAAGATAGTCTACGTGCGAGAGGGCCTTTGAAAGGTAGGTATCCGGCGGAACGGCATTGTTGCCGTCAGGTGTAAAATCCCAAAGGTCTTTTACGGGCTTGATGGTAATATCGATACTGCCGTCTGTCATATCACAGTATTTGAGAGCATTATAGATCATGTTTTT
>JAEEKC010000329.1 GCA_016282215.1 Lachnospiraceae bacterium | reverse complement strand
GGATCTGATGGACTACTGCTATTCGATATGGATCACAACATTATTATATCCGCCTTTTTTATCTCTCATCATCATATTGACATGACCGCCCTTACCCAGGCCACTGATCTTGGCACCGTTTTGGTAATCCTTGTACTCTTTCCCATCATAGACGGAGAAACCGACAAACGTGTAGCCTTTCTTCGGCTTTACAGTGATCTTCTTTCCGTTGATGTTCTTTGCTTTTGTATATATGTAATCTATCTTTTTGAATTTTGATGAGTATTCCTTGTTTCCTACTTTGATGGAAGCTGTGGGATTCGAATAATACTTGAATGTAAAGTTATATGTATATTTGATGGTATCTCCGTTCTTCTGCTTCACCGAATAGGATATACTTACCTTTCCGGGCTTTTTGATCTGGGTCTGAATATCCACATACTTTTTACCATCGAATTTTTGTACCTGGACCTTCGGCTTCGTACAGCATTTTGCGTTACCTGTTATCTTGAAATTGCTGACAGCACTCTTTTTTGTTGCATCACCACTGTTCAGATGCCAGGTATGAACACCATCTTTCAAAAAGTATGTGATATCCGTATGGGTTTCTGTTCTTGTTTCCGCTTGTGCCCCGGTAGTCATGCTCAGAACAAATACGAGGGCAATGGCCAGTGTTACAATTATGCCAAGGCTTTTTTTCATCAGATTTCTCATGTTGAATCTCCTCCCAATGTTATGTATTACAGCTGCAGCATTTACCGTAAATATGATCATTTAAGATAACTACAGCCTTTTTATCAGTATAACAGAAAACATTGTGGTTTCAAGCCTGCTTTTTTATATTATATGTTTTGTTCGAGATATTTATTCTTGAACACGGCAATGGGCAATGATATAATTTGCTCGATGTTCTCAGACACCCCTCTGAAAACAGAATATCAGAAAATTGCTATCTCTAAAGGAGCTGTACACCATGCATTATATATTTTATCCTGCCTTATTGGTCCTTCTGTTCTGGGGAGCGCATCTTTACAAAAAAGGGGAGTGGAATGATGAAGTCCTTTCCTTTTCCCATACAAAGGCGTTCCTTGGCTTTTGCGCCATCATGATCCTGTTTCACCATGCATCGCAGCGGACCTGTGCACCCTGGCTGATGCCGACCAAGATCCGTCACGGCCTGGACCTTTTTGTCTTTGCCGGATACCTGTGTGTGGCTGCCTTCTTTTTCTGCTCCGGCTACGGCGTTTATACGGCGCATTTCAAAGAAGGATTTTTTGACCATTACCTGCGGCGCAGGATCCTGCCGGTCATCACACCCATGGTTATCATGTGGCTGGTCTTTTTTGCAATTGAAAAAATAAGAAAGATACCTGTGGAAAAACCGGTATGGCTGGGCACCTATAATTATATCTGGTATGTACCCGCAATGATCTATCTCTACGCCTTGTTTTATCTGTGTTTTAAGATCATAAAAAAAGACCGCCTTTCTATGGCGGTCATGATCATCGGAACGATGCTGCATTTTGTTTTATGTATGCTCTTTGGCCCAGGCACCTGGTGGTATAACACACCGTTTATGTTCGTGCTGGGCATCGTGGCGGCACGCCATAAAGAGGGAATGCTTGCCTTTTTCAAAAAGGCATATCCGCTGTGGCTGATCCTGTCTTTTGTGATCACCGTATGCGGATTTGTATTCTCCAATTATTACGGAATGGCCATTGTACTCCTGGGTGGCCATTATACGGATGCTGGACATTTCTGGGGTGAACTGATCGGACAGCTGATCAGCGCAGCAACCTATGTCTGGTTTGTTTTGCTGGTGGGCATGAAAATCCGCATCGGCAACCCGGTGCTGAAATTCCTCGGAACATTTACGCTGGAGTTCTACCTTGTACATCCTTTGTTTGTCCAGCTCTTCGGGTTTGCCTTTGTCAACGATATGACGAAGCCGATCTTTTATATCAAAAATCAGTTTCTTTATGTGCTGCTTTCCATTGCACTTACGATTCCCATCGCATACGGATTGCATCAGCTTATGACACATATATGGAAGAAACCGTATCAGGAGCTGAATGAAAAATCGAAGGAATAAGCGAATGATCAGTTAGACGGTATAACATCCGGTTTGCATATTTTTTCCTGCTACTTTATAATAACGTTGCTGGAAAACTTCGTCAGACGAAGTCGATCGTGGGTAATCTATAATTTAGAAGAAAAAGAAAACGAGGCATCTTTCCATGGCAAAAACTGATGCAGCAGCTAAATCTGCGCCGAAAGACATCCCCGCCGGCCAAAAAGAGCGGAAACTCTGGCTGGATGGTCTTCGGATATTGGCGATCCTGATGGTCTTATTCAACCACCGGGTAGCCTATTATTCCATTGAAACCCCGCAGCCGGTAACAGTCAATTACATCATCAAAATCCTTCTGTCTGTTTCCGCAAAGTGCGGACCGCCGCTGTTTTTCATGATCTCCGGCTATCTGCTCCTGGGACGGGAAGAATCCATCAAAAAGATCTTTACCCATAGAATATTGCGGATCGTGATCGTTCTGATCATCAGCGCCGTCTATTTTGTCTGGCGTTTCCGTGATATGGAAAATGTTCATATCAAGCTGAACTGGTACTTTTATGCTTATCTTTGCTTTTTACTGCTGCTGCCGTTCTATCGCAAGATTGCCATGAGCGTCGATGCAGTGCAGATCCGTTATTTTTTCATTCTGACATTTCTTGCATACCAGGCCTCCGGCATCCTGCGTATGGTCAATCTTCCGGAGCCTGCAAGGAGTGCGGAAGAGACCATCTGCATGAATCTGTTTACTTCCCAGTGGCCGAGTATCTGCTGGCCCCTGATCTTCCCGTTCATGGGATATTTCCTCGGAAGGCTTGCGGAAAAAGGATTTTCCGAAAGAGAGCGGCAGATCTGGTTTTATGTGATCATCGCTCTTTCCATCGCCACAGCAGTGCTGTCCGTTTTCCAGATCCTCTATGCCGTGGGAACGCAGGACATCGCCTATCATACAGAGGAGATGCGGCAATATTTTGCATACGCTCCCACCTGCTTTCTGTTTTTACTGTTCCAAAAAATATCGGATGCCGGGCGGATCCGCCCCGGGGCCATGATGCAAAAAATCGTGCCGGCTCTTGGCGCGGCAACCTTCGGCATGTTTGTGATCGAAACCCAGACCACCTTTTCCCTGACAATCTACGGCTGGCTTGAAGACCGCATCGCTCCTTACATCGGATATTATTATCCGAGTTTTGTCTCTGTGATCGCGGAGTTTGTCATTTACGGCATTGCCATTTGTCTGCTCCGCATGATACCGGCTGTGCGGAAGATCCTGTGATATAACAGAAAACTCCCCCAATGCATCATCCGATCGCATCGGGGGAGTTGCTTTTTCTCTTTTGATTGTTCCCTTATGATTCCTCTCCGTCCTTGCCGATCTCGATCAACTGTTTTTCTACATAAGCCAGTTCTTCCTGCACTTTTGCTGCAAGCTCTGTGCCTTCTTTATACAGATCCAGTGATTCCTGCAAAGAAACCTGTCCTCCTGCCATTTTTCTGTTGATCTCCTCAATCCGGTCCATTGCCTGATCCACATCAAATTTTTGATTTTCTTCCATTTTTGATTCCTCCGTAATTTGTGAATTATTATCCGACTTCGTATTTACACATTGGTCTTTATACTACCGAATTTATGAATAATTTTCTGACTTAAGTATTTTTCTATCAATTATCATTCATCATTGGTCTTTCCGGTGACTG
Source organism: Lachnospiraceae bacterium (assembly GCA_016282215.1). GTDB lineage: Bacteria > Bacillota > Clostridia > Lachnospirales > Lachnospiraceae > RGIG7926. The sequence goes on along the minus strand of JAEEKC010000329.1, from coordinate 1,214 downwards.
ACTGTACATCCGCCTCAATGGTGCCGTTATGGATCAGGATCGAAAGGGTATCTCCCTGCTTCACATCACTGATATCCTTCACCGGTTTTCCGTCAGTGGAAATATAACCGAATCCGTTGATGAGTTTTGCTGTCGGACTTGCAGCATGCAGGGTTGAAAGCAGTTTATCAAACCTTTGTTTCTTTCTTTCCAGTGTCTGCCGAATCCTTTCGTGAAACTGCTCTTCGATCCTGTCAAACCGATCCCGTTTCTTTTGTACGTTCTGCTGAAGGTTTCGATCCAGTCCTTCCTGCAGATCCGAAAGCCTGCGTTTTTGCTCTTTTAATCTTCGGTCCGGATTAAATTGTTCCAGTTTCTCCCGCGATATCCGCAGCCTCAGCTGGTATTGTTTCAACGTGTATTCCGCGCTTTTTTGGATCCCATTCTTCAGATTCTCAAGGTTTTTTAAGATCGTCTTGATATCAGGGTCAGATACAAGGGTTCCGGCAGCCGTTGGTGCATTGGCATATATATCAGCCACATCGTCGGTAATGGAACGGTTTCCTTCATGACCTACTGCAGAAATGATGGGAGTCTTTGCTTGAAAGACAGCTCTTGCTACAGCCTCACTGTCAAATACCCTCATCTGATGTTCTTCATCTCCACCGCCACGGGCTATGATCAGCACATCATAGCCTTTTTTATCCATGACTGATATACCCTTCGTTATATCGTTGATGGCATTTTTACCCTGAACACTGACACTATACAGATATAGCTGAATACCGGGATTTCGCGCCTTCACTTCGCAGGTGATGTCCTGGATCGCTTTACCATCATTTGATGTTATGATCCCTACGTTTTGAATATGCGGCGGGAGTGGTTTCTTATGTCTGACATCAAAACAACCTTCCTGTTGCAGCTGGTTGATCAGCATTTGTCTTGCCAGGCTGGACGTTCCCTGCCCCATATCTTCAATCTGCGTAACGATCAGGCGGTTATCTCCGTTTTTCCTCCAGAATTCCAGTTTGCCTTTGATCGCAACCTGTTGTCCATGTCTCAATATGAAAGAAAGGATACTCTGATCCCATATCACACAAGGCAGCATATATTCGTCTTCTTTAATGGAAAAAAAGTATTTTCCATCCTTTGACGCTACAGGATTATTCACACTGTTATTCTGGAGGGCGCCTGTGGTATTGCCCTTGCCGGCAACTTCCCCTTTTACATAGATT
>JAEEKC010000328.1 GCA_016282215.1 Lachnospiraceae bacterium | reverse complement strand
CCGCTGCGGCCGCACCTCACCTTTCACATAGCGATACAGTATCATGCTCCCGTCATCATAAGTAAACATGGAAAAATCCGTGCCCGATGCATACATATCCGGACAAAGAAGACGCCGCAGAACATCTGTCACCTCAGCCGGGATCCTATACAGATCCGATGCATTGTCCGGGATCGCAAGAATATACAGCCTTCCCTTTCCATAACTGCCATACAAAAGAAGCGACGCATGGTAATCCCCGCTGCCGCCATTGAGCAGCGACCAGGAATCATTATTTCCATGCACGATCTCCGGGAAAAGGATCTGCCCGGGCTGGTCGATAAAGCCCGCCTCATCATCGGTGACCTGATATCTCGTAACAGCCAGTCGCCTGCCGGTTACGGCTGCCTCTGTCAGGCCCGCTGTGCGCAACGCCTCTCCGGCTTTGTTTAAAAATCCGGACGTGATCACGGCCTGCCCGCCGGCTGCCACATAATCCTTCAGTTTTTCTACTATTTCAGCATCCGCTGCCGCGCTTTCCGTCAAAAGCACTGTCCTTTTATCCTTCGGAAAAACAGGGGTTGCCTCGATCGGTATCCCCAGCATTCCAAGCCGCATCTCAAGATGGTTTTCCCCGCAGGAAGCATACGGGATATAAACCGGTGCTCCCGTCGGTCTGCCGATCCCGTCCAGCATCGCATCAATCTTGTCAAGCTGGATTCCCATGCCGCCTAAAAAGTGATTTCCGATCAGATCTGACCACTGAAAAAGCATCAATTCCTTCGCACCCGCAAATGCTGTCAGATACGCCTGTTCCAAATACCTGTCCGTAGACCAGCACTGATAGGTGTCAAACCAACCGCCGCCGTTTTTTCCGGGCCATGCATTTTCCATGTACCGGACCAGGGAATAACTCAGATACTCCGGCAAATGCTGATCCGTATAGCGCGGGCTTCTGGTCTCCGTTCCCGTGTAGGTCGCGTCAAACAGCTCCTGCTGCGCATCCGGCAGATATCCCGTAAAATGATACGATTCCCGCCAGTTCGGATATTTGATGACCATTTTTACATGCGGATTGACTTTCTTTGCCGGTTCAACAATGAGATGCTTCGATACATCCTGCATCAGTTCCCTCCGGAAAGAAACCCAGTCCCTGTCACCCTTTTCGCGGATACAGTTTTCACAGGAACAATTGGTGAAATAAAAATCGTCCAGGATCACTTCATCAAACATGGACGCCGCATACTCGGCCATCTGCTGCATTTTATCCCGCATGACCGGATCCGTATAACAAAATGTGTCAAACAGCCGCTGCTTCCCTTCGCCGGATCCCTCCAGATCAGGCGTGGTCGTTGTGATCCCGCCTGCCACAACAACACCTTTCGATTCCAGAAACTCCTTGATCAACAAAAGCTGCCCTCGGTCCAGATCGATATCCGACCGGTGCGTCTCCAGATAAACCTTATCCAGCCCCATATATTTCTCAAGAAAAGCATAGTCCGACTCCAGCTTCTCCTTTGTCAGGGAAACAGATATATAAGCCGGAATATATACTGCTGTATGAAAGTTTTTGTAATGCATAGTTTACCCCCTCTAATCGATTTACGGTGTCATTGGGGACGGTTCGGTGTCAAGTGTGGGACGGTTCTCTGTGACAACCCGTTTTTCAGGGTTGTCAGAGAGAACCGTCCCCATTGACACCAAAAGAACCGTCCCCATTGACACCCCCATCGACACCCTTCACTTGTTAATGATCCGCTGCATCGCCCGCCCGGCCGCTGATGAAAGATTCCCGTATGCCACATCCCTTTTCATGGCTTCTTCCAAAGGCACTGTCGCATTTGTAATGGGCAGTATGGCGTCGATCCCCAGTTTATGACATTTCTCTGCCCCACCGCCGATGCTGCCTGCAAAAGCGATCACCGGTTTCTGATATTTTTTCGCCAGCGCAGCGATCTTTACGGGCGCTTTTCCCATGGCTGTCTGGCTGTCGATCCTGCCTTCTCCCGTGATAACCAGGTCACAGTTTTCTATCAGTTTTTCTGCTTTGATCTTTTCGAACAAAAGGTCAGCACCCGAGCGCATTTCTCCGTTCAAAAATGTCCTTAAGGCAAAACCGAGTCCGCCTGCTGCCCCGGCTCCCTTTTCATCCGGATCAGCTTCGGGAAAAGCCTTTACCACCAGTTCTGAGAACCGATTCATCCACAGATCCATGTTCCGGCAGTCCGCATCCGTTGCACCCTTCTGCGGCCCATATATCATGCTGGCGCCATTCACCCCGCAGAGGGGATTTTGCACGTCACACGCAATCGTAAAACGGCACTGCGAAAGACCTGCCAAAGCATGCTGCCTTGAAACGGATGCTGCTTCGGCAAGTCCCGCTGCCCCCGGTTTTACATATTTTCCGTTTTCATTTCTGATCTCAAAACCAAGCGCCTGCAGCATTCCGATCCCGCAGTCATTCGTACTGCTTCCGCCTATCCCGATGATAAAATCCCTTGCACCTTTGCCGGCTGCGGCTGCGATCAGCTCTCCCAGTCCCCGGGTGGTGGTACGCAGGGGATTCCTTTCTGATTCATCAAGCAGACATAAGCCGATCGCTTTTGCAGATTCGATCACGCAGGTGCCATCCTCAAGGATACCGTAGGCAGCCTCTATACGCCGGCCAAGAGGGTCGGAAACTCTCACTGTTTCCACTCTGCCACCGGCCGACAGAAACGCTTCCAGCGTACCTTCCCCGCCATCTGCAAAAGGACAGACGATGACATCGGCCTTTTCATACGCCGCCAGGATGCCCTCCGCCACAGCCGCTCCGGCCTCATCGGATGACAGACTCCCCTTAAATGAATCCATGAAAACCGCTATCTTCATCGCTTTTTCTCTTATTCTTAATTTCGTTTATCGGCTCAGCATTTTCATATCGGACTTTTTCCACTAAACTGCTCCATCATCAGTTTATCGGTTCCGTATTGTCATATCGTACTTTTTCGTTAACTGATCTATCAGTATTTGGCTCCATTATTTCATATCGGATTTCTT
>JAEEKC010000327.1 GCA_016282215.1 Lachnospiraceae bacterium | reverse complement strand
GGTAGAAGCTGTGCGGGACAAGGCGCTGACATACTACAATAAGCGGCAGGGAACGTTCTTCAATCCTGTAACGGATCGTGGAAAAGCCCGTCTGGAAGTTGTGGAAAATCTGGTAAGGAAAACAGATAAGATGGCGCAGGCACCCGCAGCCCAAAAGGAAAAGGAGAAAGCGAAATAAAGGCAGAGTTCAAAGAAAAAAGTAAATGAAACATGATACAGTAAAAGAAAAACAGCATGGCTTAATTGCCATGCTGTTTCATATGTTCTTTGATCGCTTCGAAGGTTTTATCACTGATGTAATGCTCCATGCGGCAGGCATCTTCGGCAGCGGTTTCCTCATCAACGCCGATGTTGACCAGCATTTTCGTGAGCACGGTATGCCGCTCGTAAATCCGTTCAGCTAAGATCCTTCCGGCTTCTGTCAGTATAAAATACCCGTCTTTATCTTTTCGTACAAGCCCTTCATCTCTCAGTACGCCGAGGCCCCTGCTGACGGAAGGGTAGGAGTATCCCATATAATCTCCCACATCAATCCCGCGAACCGCATCTGATTTCTTGGAAAGCAGATAGATCGTTTCGAGATACATTTCTCCTGATTCCTGTAAAGCCATAAGAATGCCTCCCCCACCCAAAAAATTTCATTAGCAATAACTTATCACAAAAACAAACGTCAGGCAATAGGTATCTTTATGGAACTGTCAGAATTCGGGATGGGGAAAAAGCACTTGACAGATTAGCGTAGACTAACTATACTGTAAGCGAGTTAGGAATGACTAACTGTTTTTTATGGGTTTGCGATTAGCTGGCGCTAATCTGAGAGCCGGGAAAAATGTTTTGAGTCCGGAATGAAAAAACGGAGAAACAAAACGAATGCTAAATTGACGAGGAGTTTTTTATGAATGTGGCTGTTTTATCAGGACTTTTGATACCGTTTACAGGGACGGCGCTGGGATCTGCCTGTGTATTCTTCATGAAAAAGCAGTTTGGTGAGAAGGTTCAAAAATCACTGACCGGTTTTGCGAGTGGGGTGATGGTGGCGGCTTCGATCTGGAGTCTGATCATTCCGGCGATGGACCAGACGCAGGGGATGGGGAAACTCAGTTTTCTTCCGGCCTTTATCGGCTTCTGGGCTGGTATTCTTTTTCTGCTGCTTTTGGACAGTGTGATCCCGCATCTGCATATGAACGCGGAGAAGGCGGAAGGACCGAGCGCAAAACTGAAGAAAACAACAATGATGGTACTGGCGGTGACGCTGCATAATATCCCCGAGGGAATGGCGGTCGGTGTGGTATATGCGGGCTTTTTATCAGGGAATACCACGATCACCGCAGGTGGAGCACTGGCTCTGGCACTTGGTATCGCCATCCAGAATTTCCCGGAGGGGGCAATCATCTCCATGCCGCTTTGCGCGGAAGGAAAAAGCAAGGGGAAGGCTTTTTTGGACGGTGCTTTGTCGGGGGCGGTAGAACCCGCTGGAACGGCACTGACCATCCTTGCTGCGGGAGCTATCATACCGGCAATGCCTTATCTTCTGAGTTTCGCAGCCGGAGCGATGATGTATGTGGTGGTAGAGGAACTGATCCCGGAAATGTCATCGGGAGAGCATTCCAATATCGGTGTGGTTATGTTTGCGATGGGTTTTACGCTGATGATGGCGCTTGATGTGGCATTGGGATGATAAATTTTAAAAAAGGTATTGACATATTAGCCGAGGCTAATTATAATAACTCAAGGTTAGCCGAGGCTAATTAAAAAAATGAAACACGAGTAAATATTGAATGATATTGCGATTAGCATAGCATAAAAATAAAACAAGAGGCAGTGTAAAGTCCGGTAAAAAACAGAGGAAAGAAACTACTGATCAATTAAAAAAGGATGACACGATGAATTTAAACGAAGCAAAACTCGGTACGGAATATGTGATCACGCAGATCGATACAGAAGGGGATGAGGAAATGGAGAGCTTTCTCTTTTCCCTGGGGTGCTACAGCGGTGAGAAGATCACGGTTGTCGACAAAAAGAAAAACCTTTTTGTGTCCATCAAGGATGCCAGATACAATATCGACCCGGAGCTGGCAGCGGCGATCCTGGTAGAGGAATAAGCTCTATGATATGAGAATACTGAGCCGATAAACTACTGATAAATTAAGGAGGCAGGAAATGAGAATCGCACTAACAGGAAATCCCAACAGCGGAAAGACGACCATGTACAATTCGCTGACGGGCAGAAACGAAAAGATCGGTAACTGGGCCGGTGTAACGGTTGACAGGAAAGAGAGCAAGATCAAGGAGAAGTATAACGACAGCGGCAGTGAGCTGATCGCGGTCGATCTCCCCGGAGCCTATTCGATGTCGCCATTTACATCGGAGGAGAGCATCACCAGCAGTTATGTGAAAAATGAGCATCCTGATGCGATCATCAATATCGTAGATGCGACCAACCTCTCGAGAAGCTTGTTTTTCACAACGCAGCTTTTGGAACTTGGGATTCCGGTTGTTGTGGCACTGAACAAAATCGATGTTAATGATAAAAAGGGCAACACCATCGATGAGAAGAAACTTTCCGAGAAACTTGGGTGCCCTGTGATCAAGACGGTATCCACTTCCGATAAGGGCATTAAAGAAGCGGTAAGTGCGGCAGCGGCCTTGAATGGAAAAGGACAGAAAGCACCTTATCATCAGGGAGATGTGGACCTCAAGAGCAAAGAAGCCGTAGAAGCGGCTGACCGTAAGCGTTTTGATTTTGTGAACGCGATCGTAAAAGAGGTTGAAAACAGAAAAACACTGACAAAGGATAAGACGAAGGGGGATGCCATCGACAAGGTGGTCACCAATCCTGTTTTGGGGCTCCTGATCTTTGCCGGGATCATGTTTTTGGTCTTCTACATCAGCCAGACGACAGTCGGCACATGGCTGGCGGACATTCTGGTGGGCTGGATCGAAGCCTTCCAGGAATGGGCCGGTGAGCAGCTCGGCGATGCAAATCCGCTGCTGTATGCACTCCTGATCGACGGCGTGATCGGCGGTGTCGGCGCGGTTGTGGGCTTCCTGCCGCTGGTTATGGTGATGTACTTCCTGATCGCACTGCTTGAGGATTGCGGATATATGGCAAGGGCAACGGTAGTGCTCGATCCGATCTTCAAGAAAGTCGGTCTTTCCGGCAAATCGGTTATCCCGATGATCATCGGTACCGGCTGCGGTATTCCGGCGATCATGGCCTGCAGGACCATCAAAAATGAGAGAGAGCGCAGAAGCACGGCTATGCTTGCAACCTTCATGCCCTGCGGCGCAAAGCTTCCGGTTATCGCACTGTTTGCAGGCGCATTTTTCCCGGAATCCAAGTGGATCAGTTTCGTCTGCTACATGCTGGGTATCGTCCTGATTCTTCTCGGCGCGCTTTTGATCAAAGCCATCACCGGCATGAAATATCGCAAGAGCTTCTTTATTATCGAGATGCCGGAGTATAAAGTACCGAGTCTCGGATTTGCATTAAAGAGTATGCTGGAAAGAGGTAAGGCCTATATCGTAAAGGCCGGAACGGTTATCCTTGTATGTAATACGGTCGTGCAGATCATGCAGTCCTTTAACTGGCAGTTCCAGGTAGTGGAAGAGGGTGCAGAAAGCACTTCGATCCTGGCAAGCGTAGCACAGCCTTTTGCAGTGCTTCTGATCCCGGTTGTGGGTATCGCTTCCTGGCAGCTGGCTGCAGCAGCCATCACTGGCTTT
>JAEEKC010000326.1 GCA_016282215.1 Lachnospiraceae bacterium | reverse complement strand
GAACATTTCCGGTAATCAGTTTACTGAACTGAATGTGAAAAATCAGACAGGTCTGACCGAACTGAAAGCCGAAGGCAACGCTTTGGAAAGCCTTGATCTGTCTACGAATACAGCATTGACGACTTTGGATGTCAGGGGTAATAACCTGATGAGCCTTGACCTGAGCAAAAATACATTGCTTTCATCAGGTGATACAACACAGCTGGAGGGACAGGGCCGCAGTGTGACGGGCAATTATGTATCCGGCGAGAAATCATATATACCGCTGAAATCAGCGGATCATAATCTGGATCCTTCCAAGGTGTCATTTGGAATAAATGACATGGAATGGTCGATGGAACAGAGTGAGGGTGTCTATACAGGCAATGCCGTGGCTACGGGCAATGCCAATGGCAAAAAGTTAAAATACAAATATGCGACCGGAAAAGGCACTTTGCTTGTAGAACTGTCCTTAACGACTGTAGAAACACCGGTTGTTACCTTTAATCCGAACGGCGGAACCATTGATTCCGATAAGATGACACAGGTTGTCGGTACAGACGGAAAACTGACAAGTCCGCTCCCAGAGCCGGATGCAAGGACAGGTTATAGCTTTAAGGGCTGGTTTACCGGAAAGACTGATGGAACCGAGATCACAACAAGCACGATATTTACAGTCAACACCACAGTATATGCGCACTGGCAGGCGGATGAAACCTACACCTATACAGCCCATGAGGCAACACCTGCCGGCTGTGAGACGCCCGGAACCATTGCATACTGGGTACGTTCTGACGGGAAATGGTTCAGTGACAGTGAAGGTCTGCATCCGCTGAAGGTTGGCGGCAACCAGATCACGGATGCAAGCACACAGGAAGAAAAAGATGAAGCGCTCTACATTGCGCCGCTGGGACACATCGCGATGGAAGTTGCTGCAGAACCGTCAGATTGCTGTCATGAAGGACATATCGCATATTACAGATGCGATCGCGAAGGCTGTGGCAAGAAGTTTACGGACAGCGCAGCGACAACGGAAGTACAGGATGCAGATCTGGCACGTCCGAAGAATCCGGGCAAACATCCGATGGAGAAGATAGATCATTATTACGGGGACGCGGCTACCTGTCTGGAAGATGGCTGTACTGATTACTATTATTGCAGGGGCTGCGGAAAGTATTATAAAGATGATATGATGACAGAGGAAACAACCCCGGATGAATGCGTCATACCCGCTACGGGCCATAGTATGTCACCCTGGACGCAGACGGTCGCTCCGACAGATACAGAAGACGGAAAAGAAGAAAGACACTGCACCAATACAGGATGTACCTACAAGGAAGAATCAGTGATTCCGAAACTGGGTCATACACATACGTATGAATTGGTGGAAGCAGTGGAGGCCACCTGTACAGAGCCCGGTCATCATGCATATGATATCTGTAAAGAATGTGGACTGATGTTTGATGCGGAGGATCACGATATTCAGCTTTATGAATCCAATGTGACCGAACCTGCAAAAGGACATGATATGGGCGAATGGGTCATTGTCAAAGAACCTACGGAAACAACGGAAGGTTTGCAAAAACGCAGCTGCAGGAGAGAAGGCTGTGATCACGTTGAAACGAAGGTGATCCCGAAGGCCGTTCATAAGCATGCGCCGGTTCTGGTTCCTGGAACCAAAGCGACCTGTGAAGAGACCGGTAACTCCCCTTACTACCGTTGCGAAGGCTGCGGCAAATGGTTTTTGGATAAAGACTGCACGAAAGAGATTGTAGATCCTTCATCGGTCATCATAGCAGCGCTTGGACATGAATGGGGTCCGTGGGAGACTGTTGTTGAAGCAACGGCTACGGCGAACGGAAAGGAACACCGCATATGTCTCAATACCGTATCCCATGAAGAGTTCAGGGATACGCCGCCGACAGGACATACCCATGCAGAGACCGACGCAGTTCCGGCAAAGACGGCGACCTGTTTGGAAGCAGGCAATATAGAATACTATATCTGTGATGAATGCGAATGTTATTATGTGATCGAAGAAGGCGTAAAGAAAACTGTCGGCAAGGATGAGGTCATCATTCCGAAGGCAGGTCATGATACCAAGAAGGTTGATAAAAAGGAGCCCGCCTACAATAAGACCGGTATGGAAGCGCATTATTGCTGCAAACATTGCGGAAAACTCTTCCGTGATGCGGACGGCCTGGTCGCTGTGACAGCAGAGCAGCTGACAATCCCGGCACTGGATATTCCGGCAGCAGGCAGCGTTCTGAGCGGAAGCGACGGACTAAGCTACAAGGTAACTGAGGCGGGTACGGAAGATACACCTGGCAAGGTGAAAGGCGCTGTGGTCTCCGTAACCGGATATGCTGACGGCGCTGAGCATGAAACGGATCTGGTGATCCCGAAAGAAATCAACTTAGGCGGGATCACATATCAGGTTACTTTGATCGAAAAAGATGCCTTCCTTGCGGATCCGGATCTGAAAACAGTGACCATTGAAGGTGATACGAACATCGGAGAAAATGCCTTTGGTGGCAGCACGGGACTGACTAAAGTCTCGCTCGGAGAAGGAACGGACAGCATCGGAAAGGGAGCGTTTAACAGCATCGGCGGTATGGTGCTTGTTCTGCCGCTTTCCCTTGGCGAAAAATCCGAAGCACAGGTGAAGACTTTACTGGATAACGCATCCTACGGCGTACCTTCGGACAAACCGCTGAAGATCACAATGCCCTATGTAGCATCCGGCGATACGGCAGGTAATGCACTGCTGCAAAAACTGATCGCTCTGGTTGAAAAGTCAGGCTATAAGGTAGAAGGCAAGAATTACAGTGATCCGGGCTCAGGTTCCGGATCGGGATCAGGCTCAGGATCGGGATCCGGCGCAAAGCCACAGGATCCGGTTACACCGAAGGATCAGGGAACGGGCATAACCGGTATTAAAGCAGGGGATACCTTTACTGTTAATAAGATGAAATACAAGGTTCTCTCCGTGGCAGACGGTAAGAACACCGTATCTCTTGAAGTATGTGAGAACAAGAAGATCAAGAAAGCCACCATCGACAAGGTAACTTACGATGGCAAGACCTTTACGGTAACCAGGATCGCAGCGAAGGCATTTTCCAAAAATAAATGCCAGAAGCTGAAGAAAGTGACCATCGGCAGCAGTGTTACGACGATTGGCAAACAGGCTTTCGCAAACTGCAAGAGCTTAAAGACTGTGACCATCAAGTCGAAGAAACTGAAGAGTGTCGGCAAGAAAGCCTTTACCGGAACAAACAAGAAGCTGGTAATCAAGGTGCCGAAGAAGAAATTCAGCGCTTATAAAAAACTCCTGAAGAAGAAAGGCCAGAAGTCCACGGCCAAGATTCAGAAGGACAAAAAGTAAAGAGAGCTGTAGAAAAGGGACTTGTAACTATTCACAGCCCCACATACCATCTCACAATCCCGCAGTTGCAACGCAACTGCTCTACCGTCACTTCGTGACTGATTGTTCGATGTTTGTGGGGTTCCTGCTTCGCAGTCATGATATGGATTTACCGGCCGGATCTTACATGCAAGCATGACGATCCGGTCAGCAAATCCATATCGGCTGTGAATAGTAACGATTTTTCAAAATATCCTTGACAGGTCCCGTGCTTTATCATATAATACTACTTGCGTTGCGGTGAAGGCAATACTGCGGGGTGTGGCTCAGTTTGGTAGAGCGCCTGGTTTGGGACCAGGAGGCCGCAGGTTCGAATCCTGTCACCCCGATGACAACATAATATTATGCGGGTGTAGTTCAATGGTAGAACACCAGCCTTCCAAGCTGGACACGTGGGTTCGATTCCCATCACCCGCTCTCTTTTTTTGCCCTAAAATAGGGCTTACGAACGAGTGATTTTGTTTTTGGGGTACGGTACCCGCATCTTACGTCCGAATACTGTCTGCAGAATATCATCCGGAAGATTAGTATCTTTCTTTCTCCTGTCATATCCCCTTGTAGTAACTGAAGAATGACCCATTAGTGTCTGAATGATTTTTTTCATCCACGCCGTTCCTGTACATCTCGGTGCAGGCAGCAAAACGGATCTTGTGAGAACTTCTGGGTTCGATACCTATTGCCTTACAGTATTCTTTAAGATGTTCGTTTATTTTATTTGTTTCTATCGGGTTTTCCCCTGCACTGTTTAGAACGTACTTCTTATCACCGTTTATCTCCTGAAGCTGTCTTAATACATCAATGGCATAATCTGATAACGGATAATCCCTTTTTCCTGCCTTCGATCTGCTCTTCATGTGATCAACATCAACACATACACGATTTTTTCCATCTTTCGGTTTTGTGACGATCTGATGTCTGATATGCAGGATCTTCCGGTCAAAGTCGACATCTTCCCATGTGATACAAATGTGCATCTTATGCACTGTCGATAAAAAAGAACCGATGCCGGGTAAGGGAATTATGAAGTCATCTTCGAACTGACCGGCAGTAAATGAAAGTACTAAGACCGTAGCTGCGCTTTTCGGGTGAGGTTACGGTTTTTTTGTTTTTCTCTTGAAAAAAAGATTAGGAAGTAGTAAATTATATTCAAAACCATATGATTAAAAATGAATTGAATAAAAAATAACTGAATGAAAATAATAACGAGGGAAGATAGATGTTTATAGGAAGAGAGCGGGAGTTGAAAGCCTTAAAAGATGTGTATGATAAGAAAGATTTTGGAATGACTATCATATATGGACGGCGGAGGGTTGGCAAGTCAACCTTGATCAAGGAGTTTATCAAAGGAAAAAACGTTATT
>JAEEKC010000325.1 GCA_016282215.1 Lachnospiraceae bacterium | reverse complement strand
GAATCAGAAGATTCTGACAGTGGTTCATCCGATCAGGGATCCGGTGATACGGGAAAAAGTTCTTCCGATGACAGCGCATCTGAAACAGAAACCATAGATGAGAACGGCAGTTATACGAAAAAAGATGATGTGGCATTATATCTGTACACCTACCGGAAACTGCCGAAGAACTTTATAACCAAGAAAGAAGCCCAGAAACTTGGCTGGTCAGGTGGCGGTCTGGATGGCTACAAGGATGGATATTGTATTGGCGGTGATTACTTTGGAAACTATGAAGGCAGGCTGCCTGATGGTAATTATCACGAATGTGATATTGATACCATGCATAAGAGTAAACGCGGCGCAAAGCGGATCATTTATTCAGACGATGGGCGGATCTATTATACAGATGATCATTATGAGACTTTCACACTGCTGTATGACGGATGGAAAGAGTAATGACAGTAGGTTATACTTATGAATGAAGCAGAAAAAAAGTTAGCGGTTGCAAACTTTTTGAAAAACGAAAACAATATGGAAAGAGATATCCGCGATGTTGTGGATGTCTGTATCGTGGGCGGCGGCCATGCCGGCTGTGAAGCGGCACTGGCAGCGGCAAGGAATGGTCTTGATACGGTGATGTTTACGGTCAGTGTGGATTCCATTGCGCTGATGCCCTGTAATCCCAATGTGGGCGGTTCCTCCAAAGGTCACCTGGTACGGGAGCTAGATGCCCTTGGCGGTGAGATGGGAAAAAACATCGACAAGACTTTTATCCAGTCTAAGATGCTGAACCGGTCCAAAGGTCCGGCCGTACATTCCCTCAGGGCACAGGCTGATAAGCAGGCATATACCCGCAGCATGAGAAAGGTGCTCGAAAACACGGCGCACCTGGTCATTAAACAGGCGGAGGTATGCGAATTATTAGTCGAACAGTCCGATCGGAAAGCGGATCAGAGTACTGGGCTGAATACCGGACAGAATACTGGGTATAGCACAGAGAAAAAAACGGAATCTAATTCTGAATCAACTGCACAGCAAAATACGGATGTAAGTAAATCAGAAACTGACAAAACAAAGAAAAGGATCATCGGCGTCAAAATCGGCAGCGGCGGCGTATATCTGTGCAAGGCCGTGGTGCTGGCGACCGGGACTTACTTAAATGCCCGCTGTCTTTGCGGAGAGATGATCACATACACGGGACCGAACGGGCTGATGGCTGCAACGCATTTAACGGACAGTCTGATCTCCCTTGGGATCGAAGTGCAGCGTTTCAAAACCGGAACTCCTGCGCGAATGGATAAACGTTCCCTGGATTTTTCCAAGATGGAGATCCAGTACGGCGATGAAGAGATCACGCCCTTTTCTTTTTCCACGGATCCGCAGGCAGCGCAGATCGATCAGGTGCCCTGCTATCTGACCTATACCAATGAAGAAACACATAAGATCATTCGTGAGAATTTAGACAGGTCTCCCATTTATGCGGGGATCATTGAAGGAACGGGACCGCGTTATTGTCCTTCCATTGAGGATAAGGTGGTGAAGTTTCCGGATAAACCGAGGCATCAGCTCTTTATCGAGCCGGAAGGACTGTATACCAATGAGATGTATGTCAGCGGCATGTCATCTTCCATGCCGGAGGATGTACAGCTTCGGATGTACCGTACGGTACCGGGGATGGAGCACTGCACCATCGTCCGCAATGCTTATGCCATCGAGTATGACTGCATCAAGGCAACCCAGCTGCATCACACACTGGGCTTTAAGAAGATCGACGGTCTCTACGGCGCCGGTCAGATCAACGGCAGCAGCGGCTACGAAGAGGCAGCGGCGCAGGGTCTGTTGGCGGGGATCAATGCCGCTATGTACTGCTTGAAAAAAGAGCCCGTCACGCTGGACCGGAGCGACGGTTATCTCGGCGTGCTGGTGGATGACCTTGTCACCAAAGAAACCAGAGAGCCCTACCGGATGATGACTTCCCGGGCGGAATACAGATTGCTATTGCGGCAGGATAATGCAGATCTCAGACTTCGGGAAAAAGGGTATCAGGCAGGTCTTGTCAGCGAGGAAGAACTGCTTTATTGCAGGGAAAAACAGCGGATCATTGATGCCGAGGTGGAAAGGCTGCAAAATACCATGATCGGTGCCGGTCCCAAGGTACAGGCATTTTTGGAGAAGATGGAAAGCGTGCCCATCAAAACAGCCATGTCCCTTGCAGAGCTGATGTGCCGGCCGGAGCTATCCTATGAAAAGATTGCCGAGATCGATGATAACAGACCGGTCTATACCATAGAGCACAGGCCGGATTATGAGATCATAGAAAATAAAGCCTGCCGCCGGGCGGGCAAAGAGGCAGCAGGCGGTTTTGCGCTGGAGCACAGATTTACGGACCTGCGGTTTGAAAACAGCAGATCTGATCAGTACAAAACAGATCAAAAAGAGATCGATCTGGATGGCCTTCCTGCCGATATCATCACCCAGATCGATATCACCATCAAGTATGAAGGCTATATCAGGAGGCAGAAAAAACAGGTGGAGAGTTTCCGGAAGCTGGAAAACAAGGTCATTCCACCGGAACTGGATTATG
>JAEEKC010000324.1 GCA_016282215.1 Lachnospiraceae bacterium | reverse complement strand
CCGCTTTGGCATTTTAGATAAGGCCGGGAGCTCTCTGTCCTCTCTCAATCTCTCTGTGAGGCTGGATCAGCTGCTTGATAATGGGCTTTTGCAGCTTTGCCTTCGGCTGATCCGGATTCATAGCAACGATCTTGTCCACGATGGGTCCGGCAAAGTCATTCTTCGTGGTCACGTTTTCAATGGTATTTGCCAATTTATCCTGTTTTGCCAGATTCTTCTCCTTCACATAGGCAAGGGATGCATCAAACACTGCGGTAAAGTTGTCTCCGCTTGTGGCCACTGCTCTCATGATATCGGGATTATGGGCTCCGGTGAGGACCTTCAGGGTCATCAGATGCGCGATCTGCATTTCCATTTCTTCCCTTTTATCATTGGGGATCGGCTGTGGTTCATTATTTTCGCCCATCCCAACCCCAAAATAAGCATCGCTTTCCTTCTGCAGACGATCGGACAGGATTTCAATGTTCTTCTCATAATCCTTGCGGACCTCATCTGCATTCTTTTCGAGCTTATTCCATTTCTTTTCGTAGGTCTTGGGACACTTTGCCGTTACCTCACGGAACAGAGGACTCTTAACAAGCTCTACTACCTCTTTTTTCAGCTGAACCGGCTCCAGCTTCTTCTCCAGCTTGGTCAGCTCTTCCATGGAGATCATGGGATCATTGATCTTTTCCAGATATTTTTCCGAAACCACATTTTTCGCACACATGGAGGTGGGCTTATTCTCGGTGAGGATCATGGCATCCAAAGCCTCCAGCTTCTCATCTGCGAATACCATTTCCTTAAGGGTCTGCTTCAACGCTTCACGAAGCTCTTTTTTCTTTGCCTGCTTGATGGCAATATCCGTCCGGAATTTCTCAAAGGTCTGACGTCCTTCGTCTGTGATCTCATGGGCATTTCCCTGTTTTGCAAGGAAGTTGAAATACTCCACATTACCGCCTCGATTGGGCAGTCTTTTCTCCACTTCATAGACTCCGTGTCGATTCAGGATCTTATAGTTTGTATTAACCTGATCCCTAGCATCATTGGAACTGGGAGTCAGATCCAGACCTCCCGCAAGCATTCCCAGCTTTTCCGCTTTATCCAAAATATTATCAGCGGCATACTTGGCAAGATCCAGTCGGGTCTTTCCGTTTCCTCTGGGAGCAAACATGATCCCCTTACGTTTCTTGTAGTACTCTGCGGAAGCCTTATGGTATTCCCTTAGGGCCTTCTGCAGATCATTCATATTCCTATCGTTTTTCTGAATATAGGAACATTCAATACATTTGTTCAATGCAGAGAACATTTTCCGATAAAGATCACTTCCTGTTTTCTCCTGAGCTGCCGGCATATTCGCGTCCTTATCCTTCTGCGTATCCTGCAGCTGTTTGCGGGTAGCGACCAGATCTTCATAAAGATCATCCATTGCTACCAGAACCGCGACCTCTCGTTCTCTGGTTTCCTTGCTCTTGATCACACTGACAGGCTTAGCTTTATGACACTGCCCCTTCTGATCCATATACCAGGTTGTCATTTCAATATCTTTATTGCCGGTGGTGATCTCGTTTATGAGTTCCACACGATACATCTTCTCGATCTTTTGGGGATCATTCAAAAAAGCATACTTTTCTCCCCAAAGCTCCTTGGGAGATTTCCCTCCGATCAAGAAGTTGTTGATCACTCTTTCATTTAATATCTGAAAGATCCTGTCCTGATGATCGGAATCAAATCCGCCATGATACAGACTGTCGATCTCAAAGGACAATTGTTCAAAATCTTTTGAATTGATCCTTTCCGCAAGTTCTTCAGCGGAAGGATTCCCCTCATAGAGTTTTGCCATCCTATCGCTAAGGCCTCTTTTCAGAGAGGATTCCAGGTGACTGGTAAACTTTGACTGCGCTTCATATTTTCTGTTGGAATTAAACTTCAGCCGCGCTTTCTTCTCCTGGGCATCATATTGCTTTTTAAAAACCTGATCCAGAGAATGATCCAGGTTCTGCAGATAGCCTTCCCTTTTTGCGTTATCACTGCTTTTTACATTTTCCAGATCGTATTGGCCGCAAATGCCCATGTTGATCTCTGACTGGTACAGATCCTTCGGAGAATAATTCTCAACAATATCTCCAAGCTTTCTGCCGCTGATCCTGTCGCTGATCCTGGAAAGGCAATATCTCTGGCTGCAGGAGATCATGTAATTCACATCCCGCAGACTGGAATTATTCGAATAGTCGTCCAAATTAGCCGGCATATAACCTGACTGCAGCGGCTGGATCACAAAGGCAATATCTTCCCAGGTTCTCATCATTTCCTGAAAGCCCTTTTTTCCTCCAAGGGTTTCATCAACAATGGTGGAATCCTTGCCCAAACCATTATAAAAGCTATCCCTGAATTCCTGAGAAAAATTGATATAGCAACTGATCAGCGCCGATAATTCCTCCCTATGCGCAAAGATCTGTACCGGATCGCCGTAATCAATCTTTGGAAACTGATAGGTCTTGATCTTTTCCGTCGCCTTCTTAAACACATTTGTCCAGGCCTTGATGTTCTCTTTTTTCGTATTAAGATCAAGATTTTCGGTCCTTGTGGGATGGGCCTTGGCAAAGTCTATAAACTCCTTCCAGTTTTTTTCAAAATCCGGATGAGGCGGTCTCATCTGATAGGCCTGCTTAAAGTCCATATTGGGCTCATCTCTGGACATCAGGAAAAAGCGGAAAACCGCTGACATAGAATCCTGACGGGTTCCGTGAAAACCGCATTTATTCAAAGCATCTGCGTTCCCACCGGGTACATCCAGCTTTAATGCAGAGAAAAACTCGCTGTTGCTTTTCTTGAATTCCGGGTTGAAAAAGAACATCCGGTCAATTATATTTCCGCTTGTTTTCTGAGTTGGTTTCGGCATATCTTTTCATCCTTTCCGGGCAAACAGTTCACTTACGTTTGCCACTTCATATACAATAGGGCCTAATCACTTTTTTCGTTGCAATCAATAACAAAAAGACTCACCCGCCCTATGGGCAGATGAGTCCGGTTTTGTCTTACTCAGCGTCCGGCTTTTCAACCTGTGCGATCGCAGATTTGTTCATAGGGATCCTGCAGTGTCTGTCACTGCCGAACTCCACGATCACAATGTTCTGCTCTTCATTGATGTCGATGACCATTCCGTAAAAGCCGCTGGTTGTTAACACGCTGTCGCCGATGGCAAGCTCCGAAAGCATAGCCTCGATCCTTTTCTTTTCCTTCTTCTGCGGTGCAGACATCAGAAAGAAAAAGACTGCAATGACTGCTACATACAACACCAGCACCAGACCGCCCTGCAGGCCTCCCATTGCCGGAGTCTCAGCACTTACTAACATACCCATTTGATCTCCTCCGTATTGAAAATATCATTCGTCTGATCTTTAGGATCAGCACACTTCTAATATATTACAACTTTTTCGGTCTATTTTCAACTATCTTATTTTTCTGCGGAATCTTATCTGCATCAACCTTGAATTGTTTAAAATATTTATTGCGATTGCTGAGGACGGAGTCAATGATCGCCATTTTGCGCTTATCATCACTGTTCAGTACCTTCTTTTCACTCTTGTAGGCCTTATAGTCGTAGGCTCGCTCCTTCATCTTTAAAATGGCTTCACTATATACTTTACTTGCTTTATTCTCATCGAAGAGTTTTGATCCGGACTTATATGCTTTTTCCATGTTTCTGGTAACCTCCAGTAAATGATCAACCGCCATGGAAAACCTGGTATATTCCGGAGAGTCACTCAGAATTCCTCTTGCCTGTCGCACATTCGACTGAAGCGCCTGGTAATAATCAACCGCTTCCGAAAGCTTCTTTTCTCGTTTTGCTCTCATTTCCGGGCTAACTTCTTTTACTTCTTTTTTTTCTTCTATCTTTACAGCCTGCTTTGGGAGAATACCTTCGAACTTGTATGTCAGCTCGTCCAAAATATTCTGCATGGTATCTCTTCGCATAACGGAGTTTGCATTGGGAAGCTTACCCTCAGCCTCATCGCCTTCAATCTCCTTGTTTTTACGCTTCAAATACTTCTGAAGATCTGCCTTCACCTGCTTATAGGCAGCATCCTTCACAGCCTTATCACCGCTCATGAGTTTCCCGAGATTTTCCACACCGGTTACAATATTGTCAAATTCCTTCGTTCCGAAATATACACCGACCTTGGCCTGTTCCATCTTGTTATGAAGTACGGCAAATCTCTGCTGCTCCCTTTGTGCATAATCGATGCCTAATGCTTCATTTACAAAGATCAACTGTTTTTCAAAGCTTTCACCCAGACTGAATTTTGACAGAAAATGAACCGGCGAAAAATCTTTCTGTTCATTTATAAAATTCTGAACCTTAGTGGTCAATTCCCTTTTCTGCTCCGGCGAGTTTACCTTCGTATTCCAAAGCTCTGTCTTCAACTCCTGAAGTTTTTTCTCTAACTCATCGTATTTTTTCCTGTTTGTCTCCTCATGCTTCAGATCCTCCACGTAATTATCATAAGCTTCGGCCTCGTTAATATTCATGCTTGAACGCTTGTCTTTGTTTTTCTCAACATATTCTTTATGAGATATCATGAAGTCTTCGAATTCATGCCGGGCAAGTTTCAGCGCTGCTTCCATATGGCCTACAGATCCCAGGACAACCAGTTCATCCTGTCCCCATCCGTTCTCGATGGCTTTGATCTGACCGCGAAGCACGCCCACTCCCTCATATGCGCTTCTTCCCGACCCGTATTTCCCGGTGATGTGGCACAACGGATTATCCAGGTATTCATCATATTGTCTATTATCCTCAACATTGTAAAGTTTCTCGAATTTATCTACTGCTTCCTGTTGTTTTTGCTTCAGTTCCTCAAGAAAAGCTCTCTCCTTCAGATCAGTCCAGCCTTCTTTTGCAAGCTTCTGACGTGTAAATTCAACCTTTAAGAGGTTGTCAAAGGATTTATAATAATCCATTAGCTGTTTATATGGCCCCTTGTATTCACCGGTTTTTTCATCCTTTTCGCCTAACAGACCGTTATATATATTCTCAGCCGATTTCGAATGAAACGCAGGCGCGCCGCCCATCTGATTTAAATAAAACAGATATTGGCTGTCAAATTGTGCCTCCATCAAATCGCCGGCCGGATCCAGAATCGTGCCAAGGGTTTCATAATAAGAACCAAACAACTTGACATTATTTCCCAATTTCACTTTGGCCAAACGATAAACGGAAGACAACTTATCCAGAATATCATACCCCATTTGATCCATTTCAGGATCTGATGAATAATCCTGTTTTTCCAACCTATATTTAGAATAGACAGTATCATTATTTTTGAAACTGTTGAAATAGTTCTGATATGTCGTTGTCAGTTTTTCCCTTTCCTCCTCGGAAAGAATCAACTGTACATAATCTATCATCCCATAATAAGCCTTCTCAACCTGGTAGGCCAGTGAATGCGATCCATATTTTCCGGATCTGTGATTTTTAAAGTTTGGCATAGTCGTTCTCCTTTCGGATGTAAAACATCACTCTTTTAAAGAATACCACAAAATGGTGGGTTTCGTTGCAAAAAACACAATCTTCGCATAATTATCGTTGAAAAATCGCCCATTTTTGGTATGATTCTATTGTCACTTTTTACTATGCTATATATGAGAAGTTAGGGGAAATACCATGTCCTATATCAGTTTTCGGGATGTAAAAAAGATCTATACTACCGGTGAGGTAAGCATTGCCGCCCTAAACGGCGTTACCTTTGATGTGGAAAAAGGAGAATTCGTAGTCATCGTCGGTGCTTCCGGCGCCGGGAAGACCACTCTTTTGAATATTCTCGGCGGAATGGATACCGCAACCTCAGGTGAGATCCTGGTGGATGGTCTGATGATCTCCTCCTACAAGAAAAAACAGCTGACGACCTACAGGCGTACGGATGTAGGCTTTGTATTCCAGTTCTACAATCTGGTGCAGAATCTGACTGCTCTGGAAAATGTAGAACTGGCTGCCCAGATCTGTAAAAACCCTCTTCCCGCCGCCGAAGTACTGACCGATGTGGGTCTGGAAGACCGTATGAAAAACTTCCCTTCCCAACTTTCGGGCGGGGAACAGCAGCGTGTCGCCATTGCCAGAGCGCTGGCCAAGAATCCCAAGCTCCTGCTTTGCGATGAGCCCACAGGAGCCCTGGATTATCAGACGGGTAAGTCTGTTCTGTCACTGTTGCAGGATACCTGCCGCAAACAAGGCAAGACTATTATCGTCATCACCCACAACTCCGCCTTGACAGCAATGGCTGATCGGGTGATCCGCGTCAAGAACGGGAAGATTGAGCAGGAATTTTTGAATCCGGAGCCTGCGGATATTTCTACCATCGAGTGGTAAGTTATATTACATT
>JAEEKC010000009.1 GCA_016282215.1 Lachnospiraceae bacterium | reverse complement strand
GCAGTACTACGTCTGAACACCGCGTTACTGCTCCTTTTTCTGTTGCTGCTGATATCAGGCAACAATATGGGCATTGCCGCAAAGGACAGCGATTTTGTGATCGAAGACGGTGTGCTGACAGCATATAACGGTACGGACATCGGCGTTGTGGTTCCGAATACCGTGACGCAGATCGGAGCATCTGTATTCAGCGGGCGCAGCGACCTGGTTTCCGTTTCCCTGCCGGATACGGTGAAGGTCATCGGCAATTCCGCATTCGAAGAGTGCACCGCCCTGACTTTTGTCAACATGCCTGCAGGTCTTACGACGATCGGACAGAGGGCTTTTTACAGCTGCGAGCATCTGACCGAGGTTGTCATGCCGGATACCGTAACAACGGTGGGTAAGGAAGCCTTTAAGTACTGCAATGGCATGGCTTCCATAAAGCTTTCTTCCAAGTTGAAAACAATCGAACCATATACCTTTCAATCCTGTAAAAGCCTTATTTATGTGACAGTTCCGTCCGGCGTTACCACCATGAAAGATCATGCTTTCTATGAGTGTGATAACCTGCTTGGAGTATCCCTTCCGGACACTGTTACAACGATAGAAAGCGGGGCGTTTGAAGGCTGCTCGAGGCTTCTTACAATGCAGATACCGGGCGGCGTAACGCAGATACCTACCTATATGTTCACTGCACCGGACTATTACCGGGACGAAAACCTGTATGCTCTGCAGATTCCGGCAAGTGTTACATCTATCGGAAAGAATGCTATTCCTTATTGCAATGACGCATACAACACCACCCATTTGCAGACCGTTTATTTTGGCGGGACCGAAACGCAGTGGAAGAATATTACCACAAACGATGACATTACCAGGCAGGCCCTGGCAAAAGCAGACATTATATATAATACAAGCGTGTTGCCGGCTGATGATCGGATTTCCATCAACGTTCCTTCCGGCATCGCCAAGATCGGCACCAAAGATATTAATGGGACGAACGGCTTTACGGTAGTGGATGGTGTATTGGTTTCTTATACCGGCTCAGGCGGAGCGGTCACGGTGCCGGATGGTGTGACCTATATCAATCCCAGTGTATTTGAAGGAAACGAAAAGCTGACCAAGGTGACACTGCCGACGTCTCTGTATGGGATCGGAGAAGGTGCCTTTAAATCATGTATCAATCTGACATCAGTCAATTTCAAAGGGAATACCTATTACATCGGCAAAGAAGCATTTATGTACTGCAGCAGTCTTGCGTCTGTCAATCTGCCGGAGGGCATGGTTGTACTGGAAGGTGAGGTTTTTTCACATTGTACAAAACTGCAGAGCATTACACTTCCCCAGAGCCTTGTCGTTATCGGCACAGCTGCTTTTGACGCTTGCGGGCTGACAGAGCTGACTTTGCCGGATCAGGTTTTGTATTTCGCAAATGCGGCTGTGCGTGAGTGCGCCGCGCTGACAAGTTTTACTGTTCCGGCGAATGTCAGGGTCGTTGGGGCCGGTGCATTTAATCACTGCGATAATTTGCAGGAAGTGATCTTTCCGGAAGATTCCAAAACGAAGATCATCGGCTGGAATACATTCACCAATTGCGGTAAGCTGTCAAGTATACAGTTGCCGAAAGATTTGACAAAACTGGATTTTAACACCTTCAATCAGTGTGAAAAAATGACGGAGCTGGAAATACCATCCGGCGTGAAATGGATCGGAAGCTCGGCGATCAGGAACAGTGGCATTATGAAACTGACTATGTCAAATGGTCTGGAAGGGATCGGGAACAATGCATTTGCCAATGCATATTATCTGACGCTGATTTCAATCCCGGTGAGTGTAACAGAGCTTGGCGATAAGGTCTTTGAAAACTGCACGAAATTAGAAACGGTTTTTATTCCGGGCGGAGTGGACAAGATCGGAGAAAACCTTTTTAAGAACTGCAGAAGCCTTAAAAACATCTACTATCAGGGAACGCAGGCAGACTGGGAGAGCAAGGGCGGCGAGACGGCACTGCAAAATGCGCCTGCGGCATCAGACGGGAGCAAACCGAAGGTGACTTTTCAGGCGGATCCGAATATGCCTGCATTGACAGTATATATCATACGTTATGATCTGCAGGGCGGGATTCAGAACGGTAATAATCCGGACACCTACACGCCGGCCGATGCGAATATCACATTGAAAGAGCCCTATCAATCCGGATGCAACTTCCTGGGTTGGATTTCCAAGGGTGAGTGGACCGATCCGAAAAAAGAGGTGACGATTCAGTGTGCAGCCGGTGGTGATAAGCATTATACAGCTGTCTGGGAAAAAATCTATAAGATCAAATATACATTAAACGAGGGCAGCCTGCCCAGCGGCAGTTCCAATAAACAAACCTATACGGAAAATGATGCGGATTTTACTTTGGTCAATCCGACAAGATCGGGATATGCATTTTTAGGCTGGACGGGTTCGAACGGCACCGTTCCCCGGAAAAGCGTGAAAGTCATTACTTCGCAGGGCGGCGACCGGGAATATGAGGCCAACTGGGCAAGAACTCATAAAATTAAACTGAGTTTAGACGGCGGGAAGGCACCTTCCGGTTCCTATCCGTCAAGTTATACGGAGGCTGATCCTGATCTATCCATTCCGGATCCCGTCAAAGAAGGCACTGAGTTTTTAGGATGGTATACGAAGAAAAGCACCGATCTGAAGAAAAATTACGTGATCCCTCATGGCAGTACGGAAGATATCACGTTGAGCGCTGTCTGGAAGGGCGGAAGCCTTGATCAGGACGTCTATAAGATCACCTATAATTTAGATGGCGGCACGGCCGTAGGAAATCCGGACAGCTATTCGACCAATGACCCGGATATCCATATCAACATGCCGCAGAAAGAAGAGTATATCTTTGCCGGCTGGGAAGTTGTGGGAGGATATGTAACGGGAACGGAATGGGAGCCCGTGATCCCGCATGGCAGCAGGGGGGACCTTAAGTTTTATGCTTACTATATGAAGTGTGACCACGAAGAAAAATGGACGCTTCCGAAAAAAGAACCCACCTGCACAGAGCCCGGATATGAGGAAGGAACCTGCTGCGCTTGTGAAAAGATCCGCCATCCCGGCGCGGAGATCCCGGCCTTAGGGCACAGGTATGATAACGGAGTGGTCACGAAGCAGTCCACGGATACGGAGGCCGGTGTGATGACCTATACCTGCACAAGGTGCGGGGATAAGAAGGAAGAAGTGATCCCGGCCGGCACCATCATTCAAGGCGGCGGAAACGGACAAGCCGGAAGCGGACAGAGCAGCGGAAGCGGACAGGGCGGCGCAGGAACGGTATCGGGCAATGCAGTGGGAACGGTATCTGCCAATGCAACCGGAGCAGGATCCGGGATTGCGGTGCAGACGGGAGTGCCGGGTAAGATCGGTTTGACTTTCAATAAGGGAAAAGGCGTCTACAAGATCACGAAGAGAGGGAAGAAACCCGAGGTAACCTACCTTCGCCCCTGCGGAAAGAAAAAGGCCGGCGCGAGCATACCGGCCACGGTGAAATATAAAGGCGTGACATACAGGGTAACCGCCATCGGACCGAAGGCTTTTTCTAAGTGGAAGAAGAAACTGAAGAAAGTGACCATCGGGAAGAATGTCAAAAAGATCGGTAAAGAAGCTTTCAAAGGCTGTAAGAAGTTAAAGACGGTCGTGATCAAGACGACAAAGCTGAAAAAGAAAAACGTAGGCAAGAATGCTTTTAAAGGAATCCATGCAAAAGCAAAGGCTAAGGTGCCGAAGAAGAAACGAAGTGCCTATAGAAAATTCCTGAAAAAGGCAGGGCTTATAATTGTCTGAAGACCAGTAAAAAACTTCGGAGCCGATAAACCATTGATTAAAAAGGGGAGATGATATGGAGCAGAAGATGACAGCTGTATCGGGAAATAAATCAAACAGAATGCTGCAGCAGGCGCTTGTCCGGCTGATCGCGGGGACACTGCTCTTTTTTCTGCTGCTGATACAAGGCAATAAGGACAGCATTTTTGCAAAAGACAGCGATTTTGTCATTGAAGACGGCGTGCTGACTGCCTATACCGGCACAGACAGCAGGGTTGTGGTGCCGGATACGGTTACGAAGATCGGTAAAAGCGCTTTTGTTAAAAAAGTAGATGGAACGACCGTAGACAATACGACGATTCAAAGTGTTGTGATCACAGGGAATGTCACTGAGATCGGACAGTATGCATTTAGCAGATGCACCGCCCTTGTCAGCGTTCAGCTGCCGGACAGTGTGAAGGTGATTGATAAATATGCTTTTTCCAACTGCTCATCCCTGACATTTGTCAATATGCCGAGCGCTCTTCAGACCATCGGATATCAGGCGTTTTATCATTGTGAGCAACTGACAGAGATAGTTTTACCCGATACGGTTACCACGCTTGGCCCCAGTGCTTTTATCGGATGTGAGAATCTGTCATCAGTAAAGCTTTCCGGTGCGCTGACAAAGATTGAGTCCGGCACATTTACTTCCTGCAAAAGCCTTACCTATGTGACGGTTCCTTCCGGCGTGACCGAGATAGAGTACCGCGCCTTTTCTAACTGCAGCAGCTTGCTTGGCGTATCTCTTCCGTCTTCCGTTGAAAAGATCGGTGAATATTGTTTTATGGGCTGCACCAGTCTTCTGAGCCTGCAGATACCGGATAAAGTAACAGAGCTGAAAGAGTATATGTTCAGGGACACGAATGGCGGCGAGTGTAATCAGCTGTATGCCCTGCAGATACCAAAAGGGGTTACGTCCATCGGTAAAAAACTGATCCCTTACTACGCAAACAACCATTTACAGACGGTTTACTTTGGCGGGACCAAGGAAGATTGGGAGAACATCACTTTCAGTGATGAGGATACCAGATCAAATTTTTCAAAAACAGAGATCAAATATGAAAGTACAATGCCGGCCGCGGATCAGATTTCGCCGGTCATTCCTTCCGGGTTTGCCGTCGCCGGATCGCTGAATCAGGAGAAAGACGGTTTTACCATCGTGGATGGT
This sequence comes from Lachnospiraceae bacterium, assembly GCA_016282215.1. Lineage (GTDB taxonomy): Bacteria > Bacillota > Clostridia > Lachnospirales > Lachnospiraceae > RGIG7926. The sequence continues at coordinate 2,817 of JAEEKC010000009.1, read as the reverse complement.
ATCCTGATCTCCTATAGCGGGACCAGCGAAGAGGTTAATGTGCCGAAGGGTGTTACCTATATTTGTCCGGGTGTTTTTCAGGATAACGAATCACTGACGAAGGTAACGCTGCCGGCAACCTTGTATGGGATCGGAACAGCTGCTTTTTCAGGGTGCACGAATCTGACGCAGGTCGTATTTAAGGGGAATACCTATATGATCGGTGAAAAAACATTTCAGGGTTGCACTGCGCTTGAGACGATCAATCTGCCAAACAGCCTCTTTTCCTTAAGCGCATATCTTTTTTCCGGCTGTGAAAAACTGCAAAACATTACACTTCCGGGTGCACTTGTTTCTATAAAAAGTTATGCGCTCGAGAAATGCGGCTTGACCGATCTGACAATTCCGGACCGGGTTGTGAGTATTGCATCCTACGCAATTTCGTGGTGCTCGGTCATGACTGAATGCAGTCTGCCTGCCGACCTTAAGACGGTTATGACGAATGCGTTTTATCACTGTGATCAGTTAACAGCTCTTTCATTCCCGGAACATACCAAAACAATCGCAAGCAGTGCCTTTGCAAACTGTTATGATCTTTCGGAAATAAAACTGCCGGGGGATCTGAAAAAACTGGATTTCGGACTGTTCCAGCACTGTAATAAATTGATGGATCTTGAGATCCCGGATGGTATCCGGTGGATTGACGACCAGGTTTTCTTCTGCTGCCCGGTGACTTCCTTAAGCCTGCCAAATAGTCTGGAAACGATTGATTATAATGCGTTTTATGGCGCATCCGGGCTGACTGTGCTTTCCATTCCGGAAAGTGTCACGCAGCTTGGGGATTATGCATTTAATGAATGCTATAATTTAAAAACCATCTTTATTCCGAGCAGCGTAAGCGAGATTGAAGAAAATGTTTTTACAAAGTGTTACAGACTCGAAAACATCTATTTCCAGGGCAGTCAGGAAGAGTGGGAAGCAAAGGGCGGACCTGCCGCTCTGCAAAAAGCGCCTGCCGGGGAGGATGGTAATGCGCCGCAGCTGAAGGTGAACGCTGACCCGAATGCATTGGCTGCGCTTATGGTTTACCGTATTCGCTATGACCTGCAGGGAGGCGGACAGAATTCCGAAAACCCGAATACCTATACCCCTGCTGATCCGGATATCACGCTGAAAGAACCCTGGCGGACCGGCTACCATTTCGGCGGATGGATCCTGGATGGCGTGTGGACCGAGCCGAAAAAAGAGGTAACGATTCACTGTGCAGACGGCGGTGATAAACGGTTTATTGCAACCTGGGAAAAGTATTATGAGATCAAATATAAATATAACGGGGGCAGAGAGCCATACGGTAAAAACAATCCGCAGGAATATACAGAACATGATGCGGATTTTGAACTGATCGATCTGACGAAGAACGATTATGAATTCTTAGGCTGGACCGGTTCCAACGGAGATGTTCCCCAAAAAAAGGTGAAAGTCATTGTCGCTGAGGGCGGAAACCGAACCTACGAAGCAAATTGGTCGAAGATCAATAAGATCAAATACAATCTGGACGGCGGATCGGCGCCTTCCGGTTCCTATCCGGAAGGTTATACGGAAGCTGACCCGGATCTTGTCATAGCAGATCCGGTCAAGGAGGGCAGTGAGTTTCTGGGATGGCAGATCAAAGGAAGCAATGGCGACCTGGTGAAGGGTCTTGTGATACCGCATGGCAGCACGGAAGATTATACCATGACGGCGGTCTGGAAAAACGGAAGATTTGATAAGGAAGTATATCAGATCTATTATGATTTAGGTGGTGGCAGCGCCAGCGGCAATCCGGATACTTATACAAGTGATGATGAAGATATTCATATTAAAAACCCGCAGCTGGAAGGGTACTGTTTTGAATACTGGACTGCTTACGGAGGATGTTATGTGACAGGAACATCGTCGGATGTTGTGATACCGCATGGCTGCAGGGGAGATATCAGTTTTACGGCGTATTATTATGAATGTGATCACCAGGAAGTAGAAAGTGTCCTTGAGAAAAAAGAACCTACCTGCACAGAGCCGGGATATGAGGAAGGAACCTGCTGTCTTTGCGGGCAGGTCAAATATCCGGGAGAGGCCATCCCTGCCCTTGGACATGACTATGATGGAGGCGTGGTCACAAAGCAGCCCACCGATACGTCACCGGGCGTGATGACCTATACCTGCAAACGATGCGGGTATAAGAAGGAAGAAGTGATCCCTGCCGGAAATGGCATCCAGGGCGGCGGAAACGGCCAGGGCAGCGGAACGGTATCCGGTAATGAAACGGGTACGGTATCCGGCAATGCATTAGGAACGGTACCGGCCAATGCAACTGCTACGGGAACCGGGATTGCAGCGCAGCCGGGCAGGATTGGGCTGACTTTCAAGAAGGGAAAAGGCGTATACAAGATTACAAAGAGAGGGAAGAAACCCGAGGTGACCTACCTTAGTCCCTATGGAAAGAAAAAGGCCAGCGCGAGCATACCGGCTACGGTGAAATATAAAGGCGTGACATATAAAGTGACTGCCATCGGTCCGAAGGCTTTTTCCAAGTGGAAGAAGAAATTAAAGAAAGTCACCATCGGAAAGAATGTCAAAAAGATCGGCAAAGAGGCTTTCAAAGGCTGTAAGAAGTTAAAGACGGTCGTGATCAAGACGACGAAGCTGAAAAAGAAGACCGTAGGAAAAAATGCTTTTAAAGGGATTCATGCCAAAGCAAAGGCGAAGGTGCCGAAGAAGAAACTGGGCGCCTATAAGCCAATCCTGAGAAAAGCCGGGATCAAAGGAAAGAAGCAAAAGATCGTGAAATGACCCAAATGG
>JAEEKC010000323.1 GCA_016282215.1 Lachnospiraceae bacterium | reverse complement strand
CAGCTTCTTGCCATTGCCCGTGCGGCTATTGCCAATCCACCGGCGCTGATCCTCGATGAGGCGACATCCTCCATCGATACCAGAACAGAGCGCCTGGTACAGGACGGCATGGACAAGCTGATGAAGGGCAGAACCACCTTCGTCATCGCACACCGTCTTTCCACAGTCCGCAACAGCGACTGCATAGTCGTGCTGGAGCAGGGGCGTATCATCGAAAAGGGAACACACGAAGAGCTTCTGGCGCAGAAGGGCAAAGACTATCAGCTGTATACAGGAAATGCGGCATAAAATAAAGGATCGAAGGAAGGCGGCCGCTAAACAAACGCATCTTCAAAAATCCGATACAGTGCATCTTGAATCTTATCACTGAAATAGGCACGGCGGTTGTAGACGGCAAGAATCTGTGAGAATTCTTCCGAAGACAGACTGCCGTGTTTTTTTTCATAGGTGACATCCAAAAGGAATAAAAGGTTCAGATGGATGATTCCGAGTGCGACCTGCCTGCGGTAACTGTAGGTTTCGTAGATCCGAAGGAAATACTGATGCAGATAGTAGGTCAGATAGCCGGTATAAAGCAGCATGGTTTCCGGATGACGTGATAGAAAATCCGGTATTTTCGCTGAATCGGAAGCGAGAAAGGCAAATGCATCTTGGCAGAGTTCATAGAGTTTTGGATTTGAGTTTGCCAGATTCGGATGATACAGCGAGGAATCCAGTAGATTTCGGAGCGTATTTACGGGCAGGGGGAACATGCTTTGTGATTCGCTAAGGTGTATATGAGGCTTGCCGGGTTGCGGCTGTGCGGTAACGGATTTTTTATTTGAAAAACAAAATGTGAACGCTTCGTTCTGGCCCAGACTTGCACTTTGCGCGTCGCAGGCAAATACAAACATGCGGCGAAGCAATGCATCGAGCTGAAGAGTGAAATCATTTGCTTTTAATGCAGAGTCCGGTTCTTTCACCTGTCTTCTTTCCGGTGCTGCCGCGCTGTTTTTGTTATTCACCAAATCGCATATCCCTGTCAGCTCCAATATCATTTCATCCCTGACGCGGATCAGGTCATCCAGAAATTTCGGGTCGTCATTTGTGCTGCAGGGGATCGTTGCAGGCTCTCCTTCAGTAGCGTGAAAGGAGATGTTTCCGGCGTGCTGCGTAAACATCCGTGCTGCCTGAACGCAGGACAGATCCAGCGTGCGCTGTTCGAAGATGCCGTAATTACGAAAGAACCGGGGGTAACTCTGGCAGGCATCGGGAATGAAGCTGTGGCCTTTTTGCAGCTGCAATTCGCAAAGCCCCTCCTTATTCCAAAAGGGGCATTGCCTTGACTTTTGATTGAAATTGCCCCTTGTCCAGCCGCCGGCAGCGGCAAAGATCCGCAGTCCCAGGGTGCCATGCACGCCTTGAAGGCGAGCGATATCCTCCGGGGAAAGCGGTATGATCCAACCCCTGCAGCAGGTCTGCGGGCAATCTCCTCCGATGCAGGAAAAATCCTGATACCAATCCAGCTCTCTGATCTCCATGAGTTTATCTTAGACAGAATGGGCTTTTTTTGCAAGAGGGTTTCACTTTTGGGCGGTTTGTGGTATGATATGTGGGAATATAAATATTTATCCGGGCAGTATAAAGTCTGAGGAGAAGGAACTTTATGCTGCCAGTGGGTGAAATGTTAGGAGGGTAATATGCAGGCTTACAGAAAAATTGACTATTCACGAAACAAGGATGTGGTACTTCGTTATATCCCGGGGCATTTCGTAACCCCGAATTCCCATGTCAATTACTACATGGATCTGAGTGATATGAAGTCCCGCCAGAGGGAAGCAAGGGCAACCGGCGAGGAGCTGGCTGAAATGTTTCTTTCCACCTCGATCGTTGATACGATCCTGTGTCTGAACGGCATGGAAGTAGTCGGTGCCTACATGGCAAACAAGATGACTAAAGCGGGCGTTATCTCCGCAAACTCTCATCAGACCATGTATATCACTTCGCCGGAGTATAACACCAGCGGTCAGATGATGTTCCGTGAAAATAATCAGCATATGATCAAAGGCAAGAAAGTTCTGATCCTGATCGATACGGCAACCACCGGCGCGACCTTAAAGAGCGCAGTCGGCTCTATCCGTTTTTATCAGGGTGAGCCTGTTGGGATCGCAGCGATCTATTCCGTTGGAACGGAAGTAGATACGATTCCGATCCGCGCGCTGTATTCGAGCGTGGACCTGTCCGATTATGCGAGTTACCGTTCAGACAACTGTCCGCTTTGCAAGGCAGGTGTTCCGGTAGATGCATTCTGTAACGGATTTGGGTATTCGACATTGTAAAACCCGCCCGATAAACATCAGTTTATCCGGATGGAAAGCATGAGGATATGACGAAAGAGAACGCAGGCATCCCGGCAAGTCCGGGATTGCCTTTTGTAGTAGTGCTGTTATTTAAGAGGTGCAAAGCATGATCTTTCGATGTAAAAACTGCGGCGGCAATACGGTTTTTTCGCCGGAAAGACAGAAGATGTATTGCCCGTATTGCGAAAGTGAAGACAGCGAGGAGCAGGTTGCGAGCGAAGGCATGTTCAACTGTCCGGCCTGCGGCGGCGAACTGAAGATCGAACAGTATAATGCTGCGCTCAAATGCGAGTACTGCGATTCCTATGTCATTGTGGAAGAGCGGACTACAGGGCAGTATGAACCCCGTTTGATCCTGCCTTTTGAAAAGAGCCACAAAGAGGCGGAGGACATTTTGAAAGATGAATTCGGAAAGGAAAAATTCCTGCCCGACGATTTCCTTTCGGATGCCAAGCTTTCCGGAATGGAAGGCATGTACGTGCCCTTCTTTCTTTTTGATTTTGATGTGCGTTACACGATATCGGCTATCGGTCATAAGGTGCGTACCTGGACGACCGGGGATTATCAGTATACTGAGGATTCCCAGTACCAGATCGAGCGGCAGATGGTGGTTCCCATTGAAAAAATGCCGGCTGATGCATCCTATGCCAAGCCGGATGACGTCATGGACCTGATGGAGCCTTATGATTACAGCAAACTGCAGCCATATCAGGCAAAATTCCTCTCCGGCTTTCTGGCAGAACAATATAACATGGAGAGCGAGGAGCTTTTGGTGCGCGCGCAGCAAAAGGCCAGAGAAGACGCGAAGAGCATTACGGAAAAAACGATCGCCGGCTATACGTCAATGACGAACAGAAATGACGGTTCGGCATTCCGGCAGAAGGATACGACGTATTCCATGTTCCCGGTCTGGACCTATTTTTACAAGTACCGGGATAAGACCTATCCGTTTTATATCAACGGGCAGACCGGTAAACTGGTTGGTCAGCCGCCGCAGTCGCCTTATAAGATCGCACTATACTCAGCTACCATGTTTATATGGTTTTTCGGAATGATGGCCCTGTGGAATATCCTGATGTCACTTTTGTAAGTTGGAGAATACCATGAAAAGATATATCAAAAACTTTTGGGTATTATTTCTCATATTGATCATCTTCGGGCTCGGTGTCGCAGGCGTGGCGGGTTATCGCAGCAGTCACCCCAAGACCGGGTTCGTACGCGGCAACAAGGAAGCAAAGACGGATGAAAGGGTTTTTGATTACGGCGAACTGCTTTCGGAGGATGAAGAAGCGGCGCTGCGTTCTCTGATCGCGCAGGCGGAAGATGAGTGCGGCTGTGATATCGTACTCGTAACCCTGAATCGGGAGATCGGAGGGGAATGGAACGGTCTCCGTGACTGGGCAGACGATTTTTATGATGAAAACTGTTTCGGTTATGATGCGGCGCATGGAGACGGCTGCGTATTGGTGGATAACTGGTATAGTTTCGGCGACTATAACGGCGATACCTGGCTGTCGACCAGCGGCAGGGTGGAGAACAAATATTCCTCTGATGATATCGATGAACTGCTCGATGATGTATGCGGAGTGGTAAACTCGAATCCCTATGAAGCATACAAGCTGTATATCAACGGTGTGAAAAAGCATATGCTCTCCGGAAGTCCGCAGAGCCTGCGGATCCCCTGGATCATTGTGGTCATAATCGCATTGGTTTTGTCGGGACTGTATTTTCTCATCCACTTATACACGAAACAGGCGAAGGATACGACAACCCCGCTGACTTATGTGACAGGCGGTTCGCCGGTGGAAGAGCGCCATATCGATCAGTTTCTGACCAAGACGGTGCACAAGAGAAAGATCGAAACCAGCTCCGGTTCCGGCGGTGGCGGCGGTCATCATATTTCTTCCGGCGGATTTTCACATGGCGGCGGAGGACACCACCACTGAGTTAATTTTTTAAGAAGGTAACAACCATGCACAACCCATTCAAAATAGGAGCCCCGCAGTCTAATGTCCGCGGTCTTCATATCATGATCGTCGGCGGCGGAAAAGTAGGCGGGACACTGGTAGAACAGCTTTGCAAAGAAGGACATGATATCACCGTGATCGATACGGATCCGGATATCATCGCATCTCTGACCAATACTTTTGATATCATGGGCATGACAGGGAACGGCGCAAGCTACAGCGTGCAGATCGAAGCTGGGATCGCAGATACGGATCTGTTTATCGCCGTCACCGGTTCCGATGAACTGAATCTCCTTTGTTGTACGGTAGCCAAGCAGGTGGCAGACTGTGCGGCCATTGCCAGAGTCAGGACGCCGGATTACAGTAAGGAGTCGGCGTATCTTCGTGAAAAACTCGGACTTGCCATGATCATCAATCCGGAGCTTGAGACGGCAAGGGAGGCAGGCAGGATCCTGCTTATGCCGACAGCGCTTGAGGTGGGCTCTTTTGCCCATGGACAGGCGGAAATGGTCAAGTTTAAGATTCCCGAGGGGAATAAACTGGACGGCATGACACTGATCGATGTCAGCCAGCATATCGAGTCCAATGTGCTTGTCTGCATTGTGGAAAGGGATGGCGGCGTCAATATCCCTTCCGGTAAATTTGAGCTGAAAAGCGGTGACGTGATCTCCTTTGTTTCCACGCCGAAGATCGCGCGGTCATTTTTGACCAAGATCGGATTTAATGTGCGGCAGGTCAAAAATGCCATGATCGTTGGCGGCGGAAGAGCAGCATATTATCTGGGCAATCAGCTGCTCCGAAGCGGTATCGACGTAAAGATCATCGAGCAGGATAAAAAGAGATGCGAGGAGCTTTCCATCCTTCTTCCGAAGGCCATCATCATCAATGGTGACGGCAGTGACGAAGATCTGCTGCGGGAAGAAGGCATCGATTCCGTGGAGGCCTTTATCCCCTTGACAGGTATCGATGAGGAGAATATTATACTGACGTTGTTTGCAAGGCAGTTTTCCAATGCAAAGGTCATTACCAAGATCAACCGCATCAACTTCCACAGCGTGATCGGCAAACTGGATCTCGGCAGTATTCTGTTCCCGAAATATATTACGTCCGAGGCGATCATTGCCTACGTCAGAGGTATGTCCAACACCATCGGAAGGAATAACCTGCGAACACTTTATTATCTGGTAGATCGCAAAGCTGAGGCACTGGAATTTGAGATCGAGGAAGAATCGGCGATCACCAGCAAGCCGTTGATGGAACTTTCCCTGAAATCATCCCTGCTGATCGCCGGGATCATTAGGAAGGGCAAGATCATCATCCCCAGTGGTAGTGATATGATCTGTGTTGGTGATATTGTGATCATCGTTACGGCGCATATGGGATTTAACGATATAACCGATATCCTTGCATGACTTAGGCTGCCGGATAAAAATGGCCTTTCTTACCCGGAAAACTGTCAGCGGAACTGATGGTTGGGACCGGGAATTTTAAGTTGGAGTAATCATCATGAATCGACATATGATTCGATATGTACTTGGCAATGTGCTCAAGATAGAAGCGGTTTTTCTGTTGCTTTCATCTCTGGTAGCCCTGATCTACTGGGAACATGAAGGGGTTTTCTATCTTGCCGTTGCAGCGCTCTGCGGATGGTTCGGTCTTTGGATGACATACCGCAAGCCGGAAAGTTATACGTTTTATCTCAAAGAAGGATGCCTGACCACTGCGCTGGCATGGATCTTGTTGTCAGCATTTGGGGCGCTTCCTTTTTTTGCGACTGGAGAGATCCCGTCTTATATCGATGCCCTGTTTGAGACGATCTCCGGTTTTACGACGACAGGAGCCTCCATCCTGCCTGATGTGGAAGCCTTATCACACGTATCCCTTTTCTGGCGGTCTTTTACCCACTGGATCGGCGGCATGGGTGTGCTGGTATTTTTGCTGGCAGTTGTGCCTATGGGCGGTGGCGGCAGCATGAACCTGATGCGTGCGGAGAGCCCGGGGCCCTCTGTGGGCAAACTGGTGCCGAAGATCCGTGCGACGGCTGGGATTTTGTACAAGATCTATCTTGTGATGACGGTATTGGAGTGTGTTTTGCTTTTGATCAGCGGCATGCATCCATTTCATGCGATCACCCTTTCCTTCGGTACGGCCGGTACCGGCGGTTTCGGCGTGTTGTCGGACTCCATAGCCAGTTACACGTACCTGCAAAAGTGGATCATTACGGTTTTCATGATGCTGTTTGGCGTAAACTTCAACTTCTATTATCTGCTTTTGATGAAACAGTTTAAAAAAGGGTTTTTGATGGAAGAAGTGCGCTGGTATTTCATTATCATCATAGCAGCCATCGTATCGATCTGGATCAATATCAAAGATATGTATCAGAGCAGTTTTGAATGCCTGACGGATGCGGCATTTCAGGTGGGTTCCATTATCACGACAACGGGATACGCAACGACGGATTTTGACCGCTGGCCGTCCTTTTCCAAAAATATCCTGGTGATATTGATGTTCATCGGTGCCTGTGCAGGCAGTACCGGCGGCGGTAT
>JAEEKC010000322.1 GCA_016282215.1 Lachnospiraceae bacterium | reverse complement strand
GAAATGCCGCAACTGCCGAGGATACATCAATATTGCCTTTATCATATAACACAACCGCCGGATTGCCTGTGGATCCGGAGGTTTTAAAGATCAGATACTGATCGTCGATCATTCTGCCGATATGCTCCGGGTCACGTGTATAGTCATCTATCCGCCTCATGGTGATATTTTGGTCAGTCATAACTTCATCAAAATGCGCCATCAATTCCGGCTTGCTGACGGGCGGAAGATCCGCAAGGGAAAAATCATCACCGATATCCGCATACAGCCCCGCATAAAAAGGACTGTTTTCTTTTGCATACTTCACAAGAGCGTTCAGGCGTTTTTTCTGCACCGCATCGATCTTTTCTCTCGACCAATGATCTCCGTGACAGGTTTTCAGCATTTTATCCAATAATCCCATTGCCGCTCCGAATCCTTTTATGATACTGTCATTTCCTGATTGGCGTAATAGCTCTCAAGCCTCGGCCTGGCTGCCTCATAAACCGCTTTCAGGCTCGGATCGAACTGCGTTCCCATGCCTTCCATGATGATGGCATTTGCTTTTTCAAAATCAAAGGCCTCTTTGTAAACGCGCTTGCTCACCAGGGCGTCATACACATCTGCGACAGCCATGATACGCGCCTCGATGGGGATCTTCTCTCCCGCCAGTTTGTCCGGATAACCGGAACCATCCCAGCGCTCATGGTGGTAATGCGCCACGTTCTCCGCCACTTTCTTAAAGGACTCATCCTCGGTCTGCTTTAAGATATCATGGATGATGCGGCCGCCTTCTGCCGCATGCTGTTTCATTTTTTCATACTCTTCATCGGTGAACCTGCCGGGCTTTCTGAGCACGGCATCGTCTACCGAGATCTTGCCCAGATCATGCATGGGCGCTGCCTTGATCACGTCGTTACAGAACTCATCGGACAGTTTCAGTTTTCCTTCTTTTTTGATCTCATCGATCAGAATCCGGACGCCCTCACTGGTTCTCTTGATATGCCCGCCAGTGGAGTTGTCACGACTTTCCACCATGATCGCCAGTGACATGATCAGGTTGTCATGCATTTCCACAATGGACCTGGTCTTGCGCTCCACTTCCTCCTGCAGATCCTCGTTATAAGAATCAAGCAGCTGAATATATTTCCGGTTTGCCGTATCGTCTACGAAGGTTACGATATAACCACGCCTGCGCCGTCCGTCATAGAGGTAATTGACCGTCGCATTAAAAATTCTGTCCTTTTCATGGTCACCTTCGGGATCCTGTACCACATAGGTAAAGAGATTGCGTTTCGGATCGTTCTTGAAATCATCCAAAAAATGCCGGATCTTCCGCTCTGCCGGCTTGTAGCCGAACACCTCGTCCACCGCCAGATTTTCCAGTTCCGGTACCAGTTCTTTTCCGATGGAATCACTTCCCAAATATCGGTAATTAAAGTCAAAGGATATATAGCCGAGTTTCGTTTCATGGATCATGGACTCGATGACGGTATCACTGACGTTATACAGGCTGACACGGTATGCCAGCAGCAAAAACATGATCTGCGCAACCACATATCCCGCCGGAACCGGATCGATCCCCGCGAACAGTTTTCGCCCTGCCAGATAACCGATCACACAGATCACATCCGGAATGATCAGCAGCAGGATCACCATTCGGGGCACCTGTTTTTTCTTCAGATAGGAATAGATGATCGCAATGATACCGGAAAAGAAGATCACGCCAGTCACCACATAAAAGGCGGTATGCATGAATCCGTATTCCTTGATCAGGATCGTGATATCCCCAACTTTGTTAGGGGTCATGCTTTTGTAAAAAAGATCCGTATAACCGATGGTCAGGGTTGAAGCAAAGACGACGGTGCAGATACAAAACATCAGTGTTCTCAGCCATCGCTTGATCTCGATCCGGCACAGATTAAAAATGCACAGCACAATAAACAGCTCCAGATAGCAGCCGCCCAAATAGCAGACCTGTGTGCCTGTCACGATGGCCTCCACGCTGTCCGCCCGGGCCTGCAGCAGATAACCCACGCAGGCGATGGGCACCAGGATAAAGATCGCAGTAAAGTTCACATCAAAGTGCTTATGCCATATGTAAATGTAAACGCCCGTACACACTAATGAAATAAAAAGTATGACGCTGTAATAAATGATAACCAAAAGTGTTTCTCCTTTTCCAAAGATCAGTCATCAATACTGATCCGGATCTCCCCAGTCTCCGTTTTCAGTTTGCAAAGCCCGCCGTCCGTATCCTTCGGCACATGAACGCTGCCGGTTTCCACTTTTGCCTCAAAACGCTTGCTGCTTCGCAGCGTTCCCGTAATGCTGCCGGTTTCCACCTGCGCCGTGATCTGTGATGCATCGCAGTCGTCAAATTTGATGCTGCCGGTTTCCGTGACAATATCAAAAGTCCCTGCGGAGACCACATCTCTTAGCTGCATACTTGATGTCTCACCCTGCATCTTTAAATCGCTGCAGGTCGTGTCCGAAATCTTAATTTCCCCGGTATCCGTATTTGCACTCAGCTGCCTTTTGCAGACCATCTCCGAGATAGAAATATCTCCGGTCTCTGACGTCAGGGACATGCTATCCGATGACAGTTCTCCCACTGCCGCTATCTTTCCGGTATCTGTCTTTAACGCAATGTCTCCGTATTCTTCCTTCGGTAGAAAAACAACCACCCTGGGCATATCTGCCAACAGACTAAGGTATTCATACCAGGGAACGTTTTTCCTCTCCTTTTGTGTGATCAACAGCTTTCCGTTTTCCACACTTACTTCAAAAGGCGCTTTTTTATCCTGATAGCGTTCCACATAGCAGTCCGCCTCATCAGATCTGCGGATCGTAACATTTCCGATATTGACTGCTGCTTCAATGTCCTTGAATTCCTCTGTCACTTCGATCTCATCCAACTCCATATCCGCAAAACTCATCGCCGCAAAACTACCGTCCATCTGCACATAAGCCATACCACAGATGGCACCGCCAGCTGCGATCAGGATGATCGCCACGATGATCGATATGATCACTTTTTTCATCGATACTCCTCCGAAATTAATCAGTAGTTGCTTGGTTCAGCATTTTCATACCTGACTTTACCATTGATCAGTAATTTACTCTGTCTTCACAAATTTCCGCTTGATCGAAATGGCCAGCTTCGCCGTCAGTTTCGCCAGTCCCTTGATCAGTCCGCCATTCACAAGGAAAAACAGGATCGCAATCCCTGCCAGGATCAGCGCGGTTCCGATCAGGAATATCGCCCCTAACGGTCTGCCGGCGGCCATATATCCAACCGCTGCCACAATACAGCCGATGGACGCGACCACGATCGCCACTCCCACAAAAAAGAAGGAGATCAGCAATGCCCAGGCCGTGATATACAAAGACAAAAAAACCGCAAAAAAGGCGATGAACAGCGGAAACCAGATCGGAAACAGCACGATGAGGGCCACGATCTTTCCCACGCTGTGTTTTTTCTTCGGGTCCACCCTGCGTTTTACCAGCTGCGTCAGCGGGATCTCCGACATGATCTGCCCCACTGCCTCGTTCACAGATCCGATCCCGGTTACGGCTTCTTCCTCCGTCAGGCCGGTCTCCATACGGTGATCGATCAGTTCACCGTAATATGCCACTCTCTCCTCAGCTTCTTCACTCGGCAAACCCGACAGCCTGTCTTTCAGTTCAAGCAGGAACTCTTCTTTCTTCATACAAAACACCTTAATTTGTCATTTGACGGACGTCGCATTGATTATACTACAAAACAGCCATAAAATCACTTGTTTTACAAAAAAGGAAGCATATATTTCGGCCTCGATCCGGCAATATGGATTGAAAAACCTACCTGCCTACTTTATAATAGGACAATAGAGTTTCTATATGATAAGCATTTGATCAATTCGGAGGTACTGTTATGATCTCAACAAGAGGACGCTACGCGATCCGCGTCATGCTCGATCTTGCGGAGCAGGCAAGCGAAAACTACATTCCGCTCAAAGATATCGCTGAGCGGCAGAATATCTCGAAAAAATATCTGGAGATCATCGTCAAGGACATGGTATCCGGCGGTCTTTTAAAGGGTGTCAGCGGAAAAGGCGGCGGATATAAACTGCGGCGCAAACCTGCGGAATATACCATCGGTGAAATACTTGACCTGATGGAAGGCTCCATGTGCTCCGTGGCCTGCCTGGCCGATCCGGATTACGAATGCGATATGAAAGAAAAATGTAAAACCCTTCCCATGTGGAAAGAGTATAATGACCTGGTTCATGATTTCTTTTACGGAAGGACGCTGCAGGATCTGCTGGATGGATGATATTTGAGGCAGTATTAAGCCCGATATGTATATTCAGCACCGATAAACAAGTGATTAATTAGAGGAAAACCAATGTTAAACCTGAAAAAGATATCTGCCCTGCTTTTAACAATATCTGCCTGCGCCGCACTTCTCTGTGCCTGCGCGACGCCCAATGATCCGCAGGGCATTGAAAATGTCACGGCCAAAGGCGATAACACCTATACACTGACCTACAAAGATACCGATCATGATGTGGGCCACGAATTCATCCTGGATCTTCCGGCTGAAACGAAAAAAGCTCCGCTGATCCTGATGCTCCACGGTTATGGAGAGTCTGCCCAGATCTTCCGGCAGACCGTTCATTTAGAAGAGCTTGCCGTTCCGAAAGGCTACGGCGTTGCTTACGTGACCGGCGCACCGAATCCTTTTTCGACCGGCTCCTCCAACGGCTGGAATTATGGTATTGATGAACAGGGCAATGATGACGTGGCCTTTTTGAAAAATCTGGCCAGATATCTGCAAAAGGAATACGGTTTTGATCCGGATCGTACTTTCGCTGTCGGCTTTTCCAATGGTGCTTTCATGACACATCGTCTTGCCGTTGAGGATCCTCAGACCTTTGCCGCATGCGTAAGTGTCTCCGGCATAATGGCCCCAAAGGTATATGACGAGATCAGTCTGCGTCCCCGCGCTTCGTTTTTCCAGGTAACGGGAGAAAAAGATGATGTAGTTCCCAAGAATTCTGACGGGAGTGCCAAGTACGCCATTGCACCTGCCATCGAGGACGTCCTTGATGCCCTGGCAGCCTCCAACGAACTGGATCAGGTTGAAGAGACCGAAATCGGCAAGGCTTCCGTTCTGACCAAGATGACAGGAAAAAAGAACAAGAAACAGGTATGGCATCTGTTCAACAAAAACACCCGCCACGCCTGGCCGGATGAAAAACTGACAGGGGTCAACGTCAATGAACTGATCATGGAGTTTCTGGATACGCAGTTGTAACTCTCAAACTTTGAATCGATATACGCGAACCTCATATGGCCGAAGCATTTCACCTTCTTCAATTGTCGTTGCAAACGGCTTCATCTCGGCTCTTTCGTAGTTATCCAAAACCAACTGTCCCCTTCTGCCCTGCAGGTGCTTCGGACAGCGCAGCAGCGCCGGTGCCGCCGAGAAGGAACAGATCACAAGGTAACGGGTAGACCCCTTGCCTGTCTGCATCACCCGCTCGTACACGAACAGCAGCGGATCCTTCGGAAAATGCTCTCTGTATTCGCCAAAGATCAGGGTCTTTGAATGTCTGCGAAGGGATAGGCAGCGCCTGTAAAAACGCAGAATACTGTAAGGATCCTTTTCCTCATCCTCCACATTACAGGTTGTATAATTTCGGTTTACATAAAACCAAGGCGTTGCATCAGGAGCTGTAAATCCTGCGTGAGGTTTACCACTCCACTGCATCGGTGTTCTGGCCGAATCCCGGCTGGATACATGGATCCTGGCAAGGCGCCTGGCCATAGAATCCTTCACATGATATCGATGGAAATTCGTCTTGGTGGACACATCCTCATAATGCTCGATCCTGCCAAGGCGGATATTGGTCATGCCGATCTCCTGCCCCTGATAAACAAAGGGCGTTCCCTGCAGGAAAAGGTAAGCGGCTGCTAACATTTTTCCGCTTTCCTTCCAGAAGATCTCACTGCCGTACCTGCTGATGATACGCGGATGATCGTGGTTTTCCAGATACAGCGCATTCCATGCCCTGCCGGCCAGACCGTACTGCCATTTTGAAATTGCTTTCTTGAATTTGATCAGGGAAAACGGCCTGTGCATATATTCCGTATACATACAGTCCGCCATCATATGATCAAAGGAAAACATCATATCCAGCGACTTGCCCGGACCGGTCAGGTATTTCAGCGCCGACTGCAGCGTCGTCATGGGACCTTCCCCGATCTGGAAACAGTCATACTGCTGACACACCTTGCGGAATTGCTGATTATACTCATAAATATGCGGCCCGTCCTTGTAATGCATCATGCCGTTGACCGCAGGCAGGAAAGGTACGCCGTTTGGCAGGCCTTCTTTTTTGGAGATGAAATTGATCACATCCTCACGGAACCCGTCCACTCCCATATCCAGCCAGAACTTCAGGATCCCTTCCACTTCCGCTCTCACGGCTGGGTTGTCCATGTTCAGGTCGGGCTGTTTTTTTGCAAAAATGTGCAGATAATACTGCCCGCGTACCTCATCATATTCCCAGGCATTCCCCTCAAAGAGAGAATCCCAGTTGTTGGGGTTATCGCGCCAGATATAATAATCGCTGTAAGGATTATCCTTTCCCTTGCGGCTTTCCAGAAACCAGGGATGCTCGTCGGAGGTGTGATTGACCACCAGATCCATGATCACCTTCAGACCAAGCTTATGGGCTTTTTCCAGAACCCTCTTAAAATCCTCCAGCGTGCCGTAATCGGGATGAATGTTCCGATAATCGGAAATATCATAGCCGAAGTCCGCATTCGGCGACGGATAGATGGGCGAGAACCAGATCCCGTCCACGCCCAGCTTTTTAATGTATTCCAGTTTTTCATAAACGCCCTGCAGATCTCCGATCCCGTCGCCATTGCCGTCGGCAAAGCTGCGGATCCAGATCTGGTAGAAGGACATTTTTTTGTACCAGTCTGACATGGTTGCTCCTTATACTTAGATTTCGATATGCTGTACGCCCCTCATCAGTCGCCTTCGGCGACAGCCGTCTCGCCTGCCGGCTCGGTCCACGCTGGACAAGCGCCACCGGCGCTTAGCGACCCCCAGGGGGAAGCCTTTATTTTCCCGTATACTACATCCAACAGATGTCTCTATGTTCCTGCGGTGAAGCATAACTACGTTTACATAACATCGAACAAGCTCAATTGGTTCGACTCCGGCAGCCCTTTCAGCAAACCCAGTGCCTTCATCTTCTCCAGCACGTTCGTGGGCACTTTCGTCCGGCTCTTTAAGTCATCGATGGAGATAAACGGTTCTCCCCTTGCGCCCTCCATGAACTGCTCCGCCGCATTCTCACCCATACCTTCGATAGCAGACAGGGCCGGCATGATCTTGCCGTCAATGATCTGAAACCTTCGCGAATGGGCTTTATAGATATCGATGGGCATAAAATTCAGGCCTCTTGCATACATCTCCTGCACCAGCTGCAGATCGGAGATCGTATCCTCATCCTTGGCCTGCAGCTTTTCATTTTTCTGCTGCAGCTCCTTCTTCAGCTTCTTAAGTCTACTCAGCTCGGCGTTTGCTTTTGCCGCACCCAGACACATGGTCTCATAGTTAAAGGCTTTTGCACGGATGGAGAAAAATGCCGTGTAGTAAGCCAGCGGATAATATACTTTACAGTATCCCACGCGCCACGCCATCATGACATAGGCTGCGGCGTGGGCCTTCGGGAACATGTACTGGATCTTGCCGCAGGACCAGATGTACCAGTCGGGCACGTCATGCTGCTGCATATCGGCTTTCCAGGCATCCCACTGCTTACACTTTCCACCTGCCACTTTTCCCTTGCGGACATTCTCCATGATATCAAAGGCTTCGCCCTTATCCAGACCTTTGTCGATCAGGTAGATCATGATATCGTCTCTGGTACAGATGGCGGTGGAAATGGTGGCCTTTCCTTCCTGGATCAGGGTCTTTGCATTTCCTTCCCATACGTCCGTGCCGTGGGCCAGACCGGAGATCCGCACAAGGTCTGTAAAGGACTTGGGTTTGGTATCGAGAAGCATGCCGATGGCATTGTCCGTGCCAAACTCCGGAATGCCTCTTGCTCCAAGGGGACAGCCGTCGATATCGTCTGCCGTGATCCCCAGAGCGCTTAAATCCTGGAACAGGCTCATGACCTTTTTATCATCTAAGGGGATCGTTACGGGATCCACTCCCGTCAGATCCTGCAGCATACGGATCATGGTGGGATCGAGATGCCCTAAAATATCAAGTTTCAGCAGGTTGTGATCGATCTTGTGATAATCAAAATGCGTGGTCACGATGCTGGTGGTCATATCGTTGGCGGGGTGCTGCACAGGCGTAAAGGAGTTGATATCCTCCCCCAGAGGCAGTACCACGATGCCGCCGGGATGCTGGCCCGTGGATCGCAAAATTCCCGTACATCCCTTGGCGATACGTTCCACCTCGCTGCGGCGCTTGTTCTCACCATGTTCTTCATAGTATTTGCGCACATAACCGGCAGCGGTTTTTTCCGCCAGAGTGCCTATGGTTCCTGCACGGAAGGTCTGGCCGTCACCGAAGATAACCTCCGTATACTTATGCGCCTTGGACTGATACTCGTTGGAGAAATTCAGATCGATATCCGGTTCCTTGTCACCCTTGAATCCCAGGAAGGTCTCGAACGGAATATCAAAGCCCTCTTTGGAAAGCGGCTCGCCGCAGACCGGGCAGAGCTTATCCGGCATATCGCAGCCCGCCATACCTGAGAAAGCTTTCACCTCCGGTGAATCAAAATCCACATAGTGGCATTTCGGACACAGATAATGAGCCGACAGGGAATTTACTTCTGTAATACCGGAAAGATAAGCCACAAAGGAAGATCCCACGGAACCACGGCTTCCTACCAGATACCCATCCTCCACGGACTTCCACACGAGTTTCTGCGCGATAATATACATGACCGCAAAGCCGTTGCTGATGATGGAATCCAGCTCACGGTCCATCCTTTCCTTCACGATCTCCGGCAGGTCCTCGCCGTAGATCTCCTTCGCTCTGCGCTCACAGATATCACGCAGCGTCTTGTCACTGTCCGGGATCACCGGCGGACATTTATCCGGTCTGGCCGCCTGCACGGGATCTACCATGTCTGCGATCAGGTTCGGGTTATCAATGACCACTTCTCTCGCCTTATCCATGCCAAGATAGGAAAACTCATCCAGCATTTCTTCTGTTGTACGAAGATATAAAGGCGCCTGCTGATCTGCATCCTTAAAGCCTTTTCCCGCCATGACGATGCGCCTGTACAGTTCATCCTCCGGATCCATGAAATGCACATCACAGGTAGCACAGACAGGTTTGCACAGCGTCTCACCCAGCTTCACGATCTTG
>JAEEKC010000321.1 GCA_016282215.1 Lachnospiraceae bacterium | reverse complement strand
CGGCGCTGCCAGCACCAGCTTCTTTTTCTGCTGCAGAAAAAACCGGATGATGGCGTTGAGCGTCGTCGTCTTTCCCGTTCCGGGTCCCCCGGTCAGAAGAAACACACCATGTCCGGCACTTTTTGTCACAGCTTCCAGCTGCAGCGGATCCGGCGTAAATTCCTGTTCTTCCCATGCTTTCTTTGCCAGTTTTTCCGTTACTGCCGCCTCATCCTCTGATATCCAGTTATGCTTTGCGAGCATATCTGCCACATGCTTTTCCGCATAATATGCGCGGTAATGAAATGCAAGACCGTTATCCATGATGATACTGCCAGCAACGATCAAGTTGGCCAGCTGCGTCCTGATGATCTCTTCTTCCACCTGCAGCATTTCCATCCCCTGTCGGACCAGCTGCTCCTGCGGCAGGCCCGTATGTCCTTCTGCCAGATTTTCCGTCAGCAGATATAAAAGGCCGGCGCGAACACGGTACTCACTCCTTTTTTCGATCCCCCTTGCCATGGCGATCGCATCCGCTCTGTGAAATCCGATGCCGTCAATATCTTCGGCCAGCCTGTATGGATTTTCCCTGATCACGGCAAACAACGAATCCTGATAATGCTCCCAGACCTTGTTGATCATTCTGATGGAAAAACCATATTGCTGCATCAGCATATGCGCATTCCGCAGTTCCTTTTTCTCCTCGATCTGAATCCCGAGTTCCTGCGCGATCCGCAGACTGATCCCTTTGACTTCGGCCAGGCGCTCCGGCTCCTCTTCCATGATCCGCAGCGTATCATCCCCAAACCTGTCCACAACCCGCTGTGCCAGCTTTGCACCGATCCCTTTGATGGCGCCGGAAGACAGATACCTGAGGATATCGTCCCTGTCTGTCGGTTCAACGATCTCATAGGAAACAACTTTAAACTGCATGCCGTATCGCTTATGCATCATCATTTCACCGGTTATTTTCAGCGTCTGGCCTGTCACGTTTTCGTGAAACTGGCCGACCACGGTCAGGATTTTGCTGCCTTCGATGGCTTCCAATACATAATAACAGTCATCCTCTGCCTGGAAGATGACATCTTCTATATAAACCTGTTTTGTTTCCATGAAATGCTCCGTTTAAAGTATCTGATAAGCTTCGATGTGCATAAAGAAAAGAATCAGACGCTCTCTGTCTCGTCTGTTTCTTTTTTTGCCCCTGTGCGCAGGGACTCCTGATGTGCCTGAATATCCGCCATAGAAACGGACTGAGAAGACCGTTTCATCTGCTCATACATCTGCTGTGCCAGCCCGAGCGAGTTTTGCTCCGTTGACTGTGCCGCAAGGGAGGAGATGGTCTGGTCCTTATAATAATCGAGCAGCGTAGAAGATCCGCTGTCCGAAGTGCTGCCGGTCAGATTCACGTTTTTCGTCATTTCCTTCATGACCATTTCCAGAAAATACGCCTCGAATTCTTTGCAGGCGCTCATCAGCTCCTCGTCGGAAGCATTCGAAAGGTCTTTGTTTTTCATGGCATCGATATTGCCCGCCGCGCCGGTTTTTCCGGTGCTTGAAAGAAGGGACATATAATCGGCAGAGCCAAGGGAAAGATCTGACATATAAAAACTCCTTCCGCGATGCGCATCTCAAAAACCTGCGGTTTTTTCGATGTCTCGCTGTCGCGAGATAAATCCATGATCCAAATCGTCCGGGTGTGCAAGCACCCCCGTCCGTTCGGATCACGTCTTTGCATCGCTCGTTAACGTCTCAAGTTGTTGGCAGTATCCATCATACTATCCGATGTCTGGATCACTTTCGAGTTCATTTCGTAGGCACGCTGTGCGACGATCATATTGACCATCTCATCCGCCACCTGTACGTTGGAGCCTTCGAGGTATCCCTGTACGACACGGCTCCGCTGAAGGCCTCTGGTGGTCGCTTCGTTCATGGCGGGACCGCTGGCGTCCGTAACCGAGTACAGGCTGTTGCTGTGGTTGTACAGGCCTGCAGGATTCTGGAACTGGAAAACGCCGATGGTCACACCGAGTTTCTGCATATTGCCGAGCGCGTCCGGATAGGTGATCTCTCCGTCACTCGTAATCTGGATCTCAGACGCCGCAAGTTCGCTGCCGTTTGCCCTGGTGGTGGGAAGGGTGATCTTCTGTCCATTGGAAGAGAGAACAGGACGTCCGTCGGAATCTGTCAGGGTAATGGCATTCTTGCCGTTCAGCTTATCCATCGCCCAGTTGAAATTACCGTTTCTCGTATACATTTTCTCCCCATTTGCCGCCTGGATCTGAAAAAAGCCGCTGCCCTCAATGGCAAAAGAAGAACTTGACGAGGACTCCAAAAGTGAGCCCTGGCGGAAGATCGATGTAATGGCCGCCTGACGGACACCAAGTCCCACCTGGGAACCGATGGGCTTATGCTCTCCGTTGGCTGTGGTTGTCTTCGTCTGCAGATTCTGATATAAAAGAGACTTAAACTCCACCACGTCGGTCTTATAACCCGTGGTGTTGACATTTGCCAGATTATTGGCGATGGTATCGAGATTTGTCTGCTGTGCATGCATGCCGGTCGCTGCTGACCATAAACTTCTGACCATGCTGTAACCTCCCTAAATTATGACTCCTACTACTATATCGACTCAATCAGCCGAAAGGAACAGTGTTGTTATGATAACTTCCCAAGCTGGTTTGCTGCGATCTCCAAAGATCCGTCAATGGTCTGGATCACCTTCTGATTGGATTCGTACGCCCTGGAGATTGAGATCAGTTCCACCATTTCACTGACAACCGTCACATTGGACTGTTCTAAGTAGCCGGAATAAATCTGCGCATCCGACTGTTTGAATGTAAAGCCTTTCACCGGCTGATACATATTCTCGCCGAAATGCTCCAGATAATTATAGTCTGCAAAATCCGCGATCTGGATCGTCGCGATCTTCT
Organism: Lachnospiraceae bacterium; assembly: GCA_016282215.1. Taxonomy (GTDB): domain Bacteria; phylum Bacillota; class Clostridia; order Lachnospirales; family Lachnospiraceae; genus RGIG7926. The sequence goes on along the minus strand of JAEEKC010000321.1, from coordinate 30,583 downwards.
TCCCATTCTGGGTGATGTTTCCGTTCAGATCGATATCGGCCTGCTGCAGCGGATCGATCTTGATATGCTTTCCGTTTTTATCCAGAACATAATCGCCGTCCTTGGTCACCAGCGTTCCGTCTTTTGTCAGGGTAAAGGACCCGTCCCTTGTGTATTTAATGGAAGTCTCGCCTGCCTTGTTGGTATACTCGATGGCAAAAAAACCGTCGCCGCCGATGGCGAGATCATAGGGATTATCGGTTACATGAAAAGAACCCTGTGAATAGTCAGTGTAGTTCTCACCGATCTTAACACCGAGATTCATCTTGCCGATGCCCGCAGCCCGCCAGCCGTCCGTGGTATCTTTGATCCTGTAAGCCAGCACATCCTTGAATGCCTGGTTGGTGGCGCCTTCCTTCTTAAATCCGACCGTTGCGGAATTTGCCATGTTGTTGGACAGGATATCCATGCGGTTCTGCTGATGGCGCATGCCGGTGTATGCGGTGTATAAGCCTTTGACCATAGGGTTCTCCTTTTCAATATAGAATTAATAATCAGCTTTATAGCCTGCCAGGAATTCCACATACTTTCCGGTTCCGATGGCAACGCAGGTCATGGGATCTTCTGCGGTCATGGTGTTGATACCGGTTTTTTTGTGGATCAGATCCTCGAGACCTCCCAACAGCGAGCCGCCGCCGGTCAGCACGATTCCCCTGTCAGCGATATCCGCCGCAAGTTCGGGCGGCGTTTTTTCCAAAACATTATGAATGGTGTCAATGATCTGCGTGGTTGCCTCGCGAAGGGCTTCTTCCATTTCCTCGCTGGTCACTTCCACGGTTCTCGGCAGACCGGTTACCAGGTTCCTGCCCCGGACCTCAGCCACCTCGACTTCCACGCCGGGGAAGCAGCTGCCGATCTTGATCTTCAGATCTTCTGCGGTTCTTTCACCGATCAGAAGATTGTGTTTTCTTCTCATATAGCGGACGATGGCTTCGTCAAAATCATCGCCTGCGATCTTGATGGAGGCACTGACTACGGTTCCACCCAGGGAGATCACTGCGATATCCGAAGTACCGCCGCCGATATCCACGATCATATTTCCGCAGGGCTTGCTGATATCGATACCTGCGCCGATCGCTGCTGCGATGGGCTCTTCGATAATGGATACTTCTCTGGCTCCTGCCTGATAAGTTGCATCCTCAACGGCTTTCTTTTCCACTTCGGTAACGCCGCTGGGAACGCAGACTGCGATGCGGGGTTTGCGGAAGGATTTGCGTCCCAAAGCCTTCTGGATAAAATACTTCATCATCTTTTCCGTAACGGTGTAATCCGAGATAACACCCTGACGGAGCGGTCTGACTGCCACGATATTGCCGGGGGTACGGCCGAGCATCAGTCTTGCGTCTTCACCGATGGCTTTGATCTTGTTGGTATCTCTGTCAAAAGCCACCACGCTGGGCTCTTTCAAAACTACGCCCTTGCCTCTGATATAAACCAGGATCGAGGCCGTTCCCAAATCAATTCCTATATCCGTAAACTGCATGATATTCCCCTTTCTCTATCAAAAAACCATAACAAATCAGTTTATTATATATCATTAAAAGAGTTTTTCAAAGGGGAAATTGCAATTTTATGTAAATTAGTTTAAAAAGTTTTCCAAACGCACAGGGACGCACCTATAATGGTGGGAAAATTCTTTTCCCGATAGATGCGTCCCTGCGTGATATACTGTTTGTTATAATTTATATCGGCAGATTTTCCGTCAGTATTATACCTGATTATATGTTTTCTTTATCTTGCTCCGTATTTTCAAATCGGACTTTACTCTGTCCTGCCCTGCAGCATTTTCTTTATATAAAGCCCCGTGAAGGATTTTTTGTTCTTTGCCACTTCTTCCGGCGTGCCGGCTGCAATGATGGTGCCGCCGCCGTCGCCGCCTTCCGGGCCGATATCGATGATGTAATCCGCCGTCTTGATCACATCGAGGTTATGCTCGATCACCAGAACGGAGTTGCCCCCTTCCCGCAGCCGCTGCAGGATTTCCACCAGTTTTCTGACATCTTCAAAATGCAGTCCTGTGGTAGGTTCATCCAGAATATAGATGGTCCTTCCCGTACTTCTGCGTGACAGCTCCGTGGCCAGCTTCACTCTCTGGGCTTCACCGCCGGACAGGGTTGTGGACGGCTGTCCAAGCTTGATATAGGAAAGTCCCACGTCATACATTGTCTGTATTTTGTTCCGGATCTTCGGCAGGCTGTCAAAGAAAGGCAGTGCCTCCTCCACCGTCATATCCAGAACATCCGCTATGCTCTTTCCCTTATAACGGACATCCAGCGTTTCCCGGTTATACCGCTTGCCGCCGCAGACTTCACAGGGCACATAAACATCCGGCAAAAAGTGCATCTCGATCTTGATGATGCCGTCGCCCGAACAGGCTTCGCACCGTCCGCCTTTCACGTTAAAAGAGAACCGGCCTTTTTTATATCCCTTGGCCCTGGCATCCTGCGTCTGGGCGAACAGATCCCGGATATCATCAAAAAGCCCGGTATAGGTTGCCGGATTGGAACGGGGCGTGCGGCCGATGGGAGACTGATCGATGTTGATGACCTTGTCAAGCTGTTTGATCCCTTCGATCTTTTTATGCTTTCCCGGTATCATCAGCGCCCTGTTCAGATCGTGCGCCAGTTTCTTATATAGGATCTCATTGACCAGGGATGACTTTCCGGATCCGGAAACACCGGTGACACAGCACATGACGCCCAGTGGAATATCCACATCTATGTTCTTTAAGTTGTTCTGGCTCGCGCCTTTGACCTTCAACCAGCCGGTGGGAGCTTTCCGCATCTTCGGAACGGGGATGGACCGCCTGCCCGCCAGATAATCTCCGGTAATGGAACCTTCGGTATTCATGATATCCTCACATGTTCCTTCGGCGACCACCTCGCCTCCATCGCTGCCGGCCCTCGGGCCGATATCCACGATCCAGTCTGACTGACGCATGGTATCCTCATCATGCTCCACCACCAAAAGGGTATTCCCCAGATCCCGCAGGTCCTTGAGCGCCTGCAAAAGCTTATCGTTATCCCGCTGATGCAGTCCGATGCTCGGCTCGTCTAAAATATAGCACACGCCCACCAGACCGGAGCCGATCTGGGTTGCCAGACGGATCCGCTGCGCCTCACCGCCGGAAAGGGTGGCTGTTGCCCGGGACAGGGACAGATAGCCCAGTCCTACGTTATTAAGGAATCCAACCCTGCTCCGGATCTCCTTTAAGATCTGATGACCGATCAGCTCCTGCTGCTTTGTCAGCTTGATCTCTTCCATGTAGTTGCCCAGGGATTCAATGGACATATTTGTGATCTCAAAAATGTTCTTGTCTGAAACCGTCACCGCCAGGGACTCTTTTTTCAGACGCATCCCGCCGCATTCCTTGCAGGGCGTGATGGACATATACTTTTCATATTCCGCTTTCTGATTTTCGGAAAAGGTCTCTCTGTAACGGCGTTCCTCATTTTTGATCAGTCCTTCAAAAGCGGTGGGATAAACGCCTCTGCCACGCTGCCCTTCATAATAGACATTGACCTCTTCCCCGTCCGTACCATACAAAATGATATTCCGGATCTTCTCCGGATAATCCTCAAAGGGGGTGTCCAGGCTGAACTTATATCTCTTGGCCAGTGCCTGCAAAAGTGCATTTGTAAAGCTCGAATCCTTGTTGGCGCTCTGCCAGCCCATGGCCACAATAGCGCCCTGATTGATGGACAGACTCTCATCAGGGATCATCAGTTCATGGGAAAACTCCATCTTGTAACCCAGACCCGCGCAGACAGGACAGGCACCGAAGGGATTGTTGAAGGAAAAACTCCGCGGCTCGATCTCTGAGATGCTGATGCCGCAGTCCGGGCAGGAAAAGCTCTGGGAAAAAGTCAGTTCCTTTCCGTCCCCGCACTCCACGATGATCAGTCCGTCAGTCAGGGACATGGCATTTTCCAGGGAATCGGTCAGCCTTCGCTCAATGCCTTCCCGGATGATCAGACGGTCTACTACGATCTCGATATTATGCTTGATATTTTTATCCAGTTTGATCTCTTCGGAAAGTTCATACATGCTTCCGTCGACACGGACACGCACATAACCGCTGCGCTTTGCCCGGTCCAGCACTTTTTCATGCATACCCTTCCTGCCCCTGACCATGGGAGCAAGGATCTGGATCTTGGAACGCTCCGGCAGGGACATGATACTGTCCACCATCTGGTCTACGCTCTGCTTTTCGATGGTGCGTCCGCAATTCGGACAGTGAGGCGTTCCCACTCTGGCATAGAGCAGACGGAAATAATCATAGATCTCCGTTACGGTACCTACCGTGGAACGGGGATTTTTATTGGTCGATTTCTGATCGATGGAAATCGCAGGCGACAGGCCCTCGATCTTTTCCACATCCGGTTTTTCCATCTGTCCAAGGAACTGCCTTGCATAGGACGAAAGCGATTCCATATAACGCCGCTGCCCTTCCGCATAGATGGTATCAAAAGCCAGAGATGATTTTCCCGAGCCGGAAAGACCGGTCATCACCACCAGCTTATTTCGCGGAATATCCAGGCTGATGTTTTTCAGATTATGCTCTCTTGCTCCGCGGATGCGGATGCACTCTTTTTTATCCATGTTTTCTTTTCCCATGTTATTCGTACTCTCTTTTCTCGCTATTAGAATGGTCTATCATCATTCGTCTTTGGCGACAGCCGTCTTACCTCCTGGTCCGGTCACCATCATACACTCAGTTCCTATCATTCAGCAACTGCAATTTGCCCGATTATATATCTCTTTTTTCACCAGCCCTATGGATACACAATCCCGCTCAACTCTGTGTAATTATAAAGATCATCCACAAAGGCACGTTCGGCCACCTCAAAGACTACCACATCCGGGTGCCAGGTTTCCACATAAGTTTGCAGATATTTGTAATTCTGTCTGCCCACGGAATAGATATCGTGATACTGTGGCATCAGATAATCCGTCCGCTCCCTGATGAAACTGTCCCCGAAGATCAGCAGTGTCTGATTTGATTTTGCCTTTTCGCTAATGAAGTGCTGCAGATATACGCCTTCCATGTAGGGCACCTGCTCCAGCAAGCCTTCCTCCTGGGTCAGGGCATTTTTGAATTTCTTTTTCAGTTTATGGATCAGGACTTCTTCCCGGATATCCAGGAAGCAATTCTCCAGCGGATATTCCTTGGTTTTTACCTTAAACCAGCTTTTTTTCATTGCAGGAAGAACATCCTGCCGGCCGGCGTCCGTTTCCAGCTGCCGGATCCTGTCATTTAACAGCTGCATGCCCAGATAGGCGCCGTCCGCATTCCAGTGGGCAGTGTCGTAAATGCGGTTATAGATCCTGCCTTCCTGCATCGTGCTTCGAAACTCCTCTACCGGGATCACATATGGCACACTTTCTTCATCCAGCCGCTTTGACAGATACTGCGGAATGCTGTCCCTGCTTTCATCCACGCGGATCGAATCCGGCATAGCATTGGAGCAGACGGTCTTTTTATCCAGGCCCATCATAAAAACAAAGGGGATCCCCTGTCCATCCAGATAAACCTTCGTACGGGAAAGCCAGCCTGCCAGATCATCGATCAGTTCCTCATCCGTTGCCAGATGCTGGTAAGCGGCGATATACTCTTTGTTCGCAGGAAAGATCTCGCCGTCTTTTCCGTACATATGCAGATCTTCCGTAAATTCTCCAAAGACATGATAGATCACATTTCCGTAAAGTGCCGCCACCGGCTCCCGGAAAGCAACCCGGTCCTGCACGTAATACTCATATACAGTATTCTTCGATCCGTCCGGGTAGAACCCCGGCCAGGTGGTCATGCGCCGGTTTTCCGTTTTGGAATCAATGATCTGCGCACGGTCAAAGCCCGCCGCCGGAATCAGCAGCAGGATCAAAAACAATGCGATAAATATGTAGTTGGAGATCTTGTTTCGTTTATTCATAACTCTACCTTAAAACCGAAAATAGATAAACGGATTATAGGTGCTGTTGATCATATAAATATAGCAGGTGACCAGCAACAGAAGCGATGATATATTCAAAAGCCACTCCGTCAGCAGATTCCCGGATTCTCCGTCTTTCTCAGGTTCTCTGTCTTTCCCGGACTCTCCGACTTTTACGGTGCCTTTGCCTTCGCCGTTATCAACGGTTTTTCCATTCACAATATGACGCAGGATCCGCCCAAACGGAACACAGGCAAGGATCGACAATGCCAGATAAAAGATCCGCTGGTTTGTCAGATAATAACGAAGCGAAAATGCCTGAAAACTGCCCTGCCCGAAGCAAAGCATCACACTGAGATATTTCAAAAAAGCTGGGAAGTCCACGATCCGAAACAGCGTCCAGCCGATCATCACCACCAGAATCGTGTAGAGCCAGCCGGCAGCAGTGCGGAGTACAGATCTGTTTTCATAGCCTGGTTTCTTAACCTGATCACCGCTGATTATGCCATTCTGCTTGCCCTTCATTTCATCGTCTAGTTCTTTCTGCTTCTTCGTTGTAATTTCCTTCTCACTGCTTATCCTTCTCTTGTCTCGTTTCGCCACATACCGTTCCGCCATAACGAAACATCCGTGCCACAGTCCCCAGATCAAAAATCCCCAGCCTGCGCCATGCCAGATCCCGGTCAGAAGGAATACGATCATCAGGTGCAGATACACATTTCCCTTCCTGCTGCCGCCAAGGGGAATATAAACATAATCCCGGAACCAGCCGGAAAGTGACATATGCCATCTGCGCCAGAACTCGCTGACAGAAGTAGATAAATAGGGCCTGTCGAAGTTTTCCAAAAATGTAAAACCAAGCATTTTTCCAAGGCCGATGGCCATATCGGAATATCCGGAAAAATCAAAGAATATCTGCAGCGTATAAGCCAAGGTTCCCAGCCAGGCTACGCCCATGCCCATCACGGAATAATCACTGTCAAAGATCATATCCGCCAAAGCACCCATCTGGTTTGCCAGGATCACTTTTTTTGCAAGGCCGGCTGAAAACCGCCGGATACCCTGCGCAAACATAGTGCTGTTGTAACTGCGCTTTTGAAGCTGCGCTGCAATATCCCCATAGCGGACGATGGGCCCGGCAATGAGCTGCGGAAACATCGAGATATAAAGTGCCAGCGTGAAAGGATTTTTCAGTGGTTTTTCTCCACGATATACATCGATCACATAGGATAAACCCTGAAAAGTATAAAAGGAAATGCCGATGGGCAGTGTGATCTGCAGGATGGGAACCTGTGAAAAAACAGCATGCAGGTTTTCGGTTGCAAATCCCAGATATTTATAGATGAACAGGATACCGATGTTGACTGCCGCTGCCAGAACAAGAAGCCCTTTCCTTCCTGCCTTATGTCCGGCAAGTTCCGAAATCAATCTCCCCGTTTTTCCGTCTGCTCTGTCATCAGTACTCCCGGCTGCTTTCCCCACCAGCAGACCGAATACATAATTACAGACAATGGACAGCACCATCACCCAGACTGCCTTCGGCTCACCCCAGGCATAAAAAAAGAGGCTGGCCGCCAACAGAAAATAATTCCTCGCGATTTTGGGCAGCAGATAATAGCCGATGATCACCACCGGCAGAAAAAAGAATACAAAGATCACACTGGAAAAAACCATATCCGCTACCCGTCAGCTCTCCATGTCAAAGAGCAGTTTTTTCATTTCCTTCATCTGATCACGCAGAACGGCTGCCTGCTCAAAGTCAAGTTCGGCAGCTGCTTTTTGCATCCTGCCCATGACCTTCTCGATCTCTTTGCGAAGCTCCGACTTGTCCATGGATTCATAGTCCTTCTCCATCTTCAGATCCTTCGCATCCACCTTCTTCGAAATAGCGATCAGTTCACGCACTTCCTTTTTCACGGAATGCGGCGTGATGCCATGCTCCTCATTATATGCCATCTGAATGCTGCGTCGCCTGTTGGTCTCGTCGATGGCTGCCTTCATGGAATCCGTCATGTCATCGGCATACATGACCACATGACCTTTCACATTTCGCGCCGCACGGCCGATGGTCTGGATCAGAGAAGTATGGGAACGAAGGAACCCCTCTTTGTCCGCATCCAGAATCGCTACCAATTGAATTTCCGGGATATCCAGACCTTCACGGAGCAGGTTGATCCCCACCAGCACATCGAATACATCAAGACGCATATCACGAATGATCTCTGCCCGCTGCAGGGTATCAATATCCGAATGCAGATACCGCACGCGAATGCCCACATCCTTCAGATAATCCGTCAGATCCTCTGCCATCCGTTTGGTCAGCGTGGTCACCAGCACTTTTCCCTGATCTGCCGTAACGGCTTTGATCTCCGAGATCAGGTCATCAATCTGTCCCTGAATGGGACGCACAAATACTTCGGGATCCAAAAGGCCTGTCGGCCGGATGATCTGCTCTGCCCGCAGCAGTTCATGATCACTTTCATACTCTGCCGGCGTGGCCGATACAAACAGAAGCTGGTCGATCCGCTGCTCAAATTCCGTAAAATTCAGCGGTCTGTTATCGAGCGCCGACGGAAGGCGGAAACCATAATCCACCAAAGTCGTTTTTCTGGACCTGTCACCATGGTACATGGCACGGATCTGGGGCACCGTCATATGGGACTCATCAATGATGATCAGATAATCACCCCTGAAATAATCCATCAGCGTCTGCTGGGGCTGTCCCGGCAGCGTGCCGTTCAAGTGTCTGGAATAATTCTCGATACCGGAACAGATCCCGGTTTCCATCAGCATCTCTACATCAAAATTCGTCCGCTCGCTGATGCGCTGCGCCTCTAAAAGCTTGTCTTCACTTTTGAAATACTTTACCTGTTCTTCCAGCTCTTTTTCGATCTCCTGGCAGGCATGTACGATCTTTTCCCGCGGCACCACGTAATGGGACGCCGGAAAGATGGACGCATGATTCAGCTCTGCCTTCACATTTCCCGTCAGAGGATCTACCTCGCATATCCTCTCGATCTCATCCCCGAAAAACTCTACGCGGATCAATACTTCCCCGCCGGTGGCCGGATTGATCTCCAGCACATCACCCCGCACGCGGAAGTTCCCTCGATCCAGGTCCAGGTTGCTGCGGTCATACTGAATCTCCACCAGTTCCCGGATCACTTCATCCCTGTCCTTGATCATGCCGGGACGCAGGGATACCATCATGTTCATGTAATCATCCGGACTGCCGATCCCGTAAATGCAGGATACAGACGCTACCACAACCACATCCCGCCGCTCGGCCAGCGCAGCCGTTGCGGAAAGCCGCAGTCTGTCGATCTCATCATTGATGGAAGAGTCCTTTTCAATATAGGTATCCGTCTGAGGAACATATGCCTCAGGCTGATAATAGTCGTAGTAGGAGACAAAATACTCCACAGCATTCTCCGGGAAGAACTCCTTAAACTCCCCGTAGAGCTGTGCCGCCAGCGTTTTATTGTGCGCGATGACCAAAGTCGGCTTATTCAGCTTCTCGATGATATTGGCCATGGTAAAGGTCTTGCCGGAACCGGTCACGCCAAGTAGGGTCTCAAACTGGTTGCCCTGTTTGAACCCTTCCACTAACTGTTCTATTGCCTGCGGCTGATCGCCGGTCGGTTTAAATTCTGAATGAAGTTTGAAGTCCATTTTTGTTTCAGATCCCCATAAAAATAGAATGGCATACAACTAGTAGTATACCATTCTATGAGCTTCATGTCCATAGTTTTCAGAACATTTGTTCGTTCGTTATGGCTTTACAGTTTCTCAGCCCAGTTGCAAATTTCCCTCATGGCAAGCATGCTTATGCATCTTCGTATTTTCATATTTTCACATGGTTTTTATATTTCTCAAACAGTTCATGCGAGTACTCTTTCTTCAGATCCGACTCTCTGACAATCTTCCATAATGCTGCCGCAGCCTTCAGCCGCTCCTTACATACCTTCGTCGCATCATCCGCACAAAAGTCTTTTACAAATTTATTCCATTGCAGAGCGGATTTATCGTAAGTGGCATAGGTCTTTTTCCCGTAGTAGATATCCAGCAGGTCGCCAAGGGTAAAACTCTCATCACCGCTTTCCTTTACAGCCTTCGCTGTAGCAACCATATCGACGTTGAACTTGAAATTCTCCACCCCGGTCTGCTGCCTGAAGAACTCCCGGAATCTGTTTCCGAATGTGAAACCGCATTCGAGCAGTCCGGTATCCAAAGTAAGTTCTTCAGCCGCTGCCTTTCGCGTCTGATCGGATTTCCTGTAACCTGGTTTCTTTTTCTCCGGCAATATCTTCTCACCGGAAAAATACGCTTCTATCACCTTATTCAGTTCAATCTTACTGCCGTCAGACTTAAGACCATGATCCTTACAAATCCTGATCAGTTCTTCCCTGTACCAGTAATACTTACTGAACTCTTCATAATCCTTAATATCGTCAAATTCAGGTCTCATCACTTATTCTCAATTGCCATTTTCACTTACAGCGCCTTCTCATAGCAGTAAAAATCCTGCTCAAACATATAGCATTCACCCACATTCGCAAAACCGAAAACCGCATAACTCCTGAGCGCCTTGGTATTATGCTGATTGACCAGAAAGTGAATGCTTTTAAATCCGCGTTCTTTCAGCTGCTCCATTCCATACTGCAGCATCTTTCTTGCGATGCCGCCGTTTTGCAGATCCGGCAGAACACAGAGTCTGGCCAGTTCCCCTCCCGGTGCAAGGGCAGGATCCCAGCAGGGCAGGGCATTGACATCTTCGTCTTCGTCAATGGATACCGCAGCTATGATCCTATCGTCCCGTTTCATCACAAAAAGGGCGTCCCGTGAAAGATCAAAGTCAATGGTCTCATTTCCCGGATAGCCTTCCTCCCAGGGACAAAACTCCCGTCCCAGCTGCGCTTTGTACAACGCCATAAGCTCTTCTCTGTCATCTTCTGTTGCCATTACAATTTCATCACTCATCTTCTGAATCCTTAATTTATCAGTCATATACCGACTTCGTATTTTTATACCGGACTTTGTACTCCCAAATTGATCAGTCATATATCGACTTCGTATTTATATTTCGGACTTTACACGGCTATATAGATAAGGCACCGTATCACGGTGCCTTGTCAGCATAAATCTTTCGTATCTCATCCTCTGCCATGATGAACGCTTCTGCCACCAGCGGATCAAAACCGGTTCCCGATTCGTCATTCATGACATCCATCGCATCTTCAAAACTGAGCGGCTTTTTGCGGTCGGGTCCGCGCTTTGTCATCAGCTCATCAAACAGATCAGCGACAGCTGCAACTCTGGCAGAAAGGGGAATGTCTTCTCCCTTTAAGCCTTCAGGATACCCCTTGCCATCCCATCTTTCATGATGATAAGCCGCAATATTCTTCGCCTCCTGAAGCATGCCGGAATCCGGAACATCCTGCAGGATCCCGTCAATGATTTCACTGCCGTATCTGGTATGCATCTTCATGATCGCGAATTCTTCATCCGTCAGTTTTCCCGGTTTGTTCAATACGATCTCGCTGACATTGACCTTACCGATATCATGAAGGGGCACTGCACTGATCACATCTTCGACAAACTGATCCGTTACGATATCCTGATAATAACCGAGTTCCCTCATGGAACGAAGAATGACCTTAACGCTTTTCACAAGTCTGTCCACATGACCGCCGGTGTCAGATTCCCTGCTTTCAATCATATCAGCAAACAGGAATATCAGTTTCCTTCGTGATAAAAGCACATGCGAGAATCGTTGCGACAGAGTGTCAAACTGTTTCAGGGATTTTTCAGACGACTTCGCCAGCGCACGGTAGAGCAGCTCAATCTCATCACCGGTCCGGATATCCAGATTCTTCACCTCATCTGCCTCATCCGATGACATGCCTTCTTCCTTTGACATAATACCGGCTGCATAGGTCATGGTATTGACCGGTATCAGGATATTATACTCTGCAAGCCACAAGCAAAAAGACATGGTCAGCAGGAAAAAGCTTAAAAAGATGGAAAGAAGCTTGGCAAAGAAGATGTAACTGTTATGCGCCAGTTTCGTCATAGAAACATCGACACCCACATAGCAGGTACAATTACCCGCCTTATTATAAACCGGTTTGTAGACTGTCAGAAGAAATCCGTACTGATCATTGGTGACCTGCGGATCGATCTGTTCGCCCAGGATCATGTCTCCGAGCAGCGGTACAAACGCTTCTTCAATGGAAAGCACTTCTCCCGGCTTTGCTGCAGGATAATCATCCGTGCCTAAGTCAAATACCACATGACAGCCATCGAGCTCAATCCTATACACATAAATGAATTCAATCTCGTCAGAACTGTCCCGAAGCTGGTACAGCCGCTGCTCAATCTCCTCATAGCCCGGCACCTGCCTTCCGTTGATGATATACTCATTCACTTTTTCCGGATCGATGAGTCCGACTGCCAGATCTGCTACGCCGCCTGCCAGATGCTTATGCTCCTCAATGGTATTCTGTCGATACAGATAATAACTGATGACCGTCGCCCCCAAGGAAACGCTGAGAAGCGACAGAATCAGGATCAGCGATATCTTGGATCGAATGCCCATACCCTTGCTGCTCATTTTCCGGATGCGATTTAACGTCTTTTTGCTCAAGGGCGTCTGCTGCCAGCCGTCAAACATGGTGCTTTCCTTAATACTCTCAGGAATGCCAAGACATAAGAAAAATACCACCGTTACAGTCAGCACTTTATCGCAGAATTCCAGGGCAAGATTCGCCAGAAGCTGGGCAGGATACTGCGGCATACCCGTAGATTCATAGATACGCAGCGCAAGATCCGCCGATACGCCGTCTGCGGCAAAACCATATAAACAATAGGAAAGAATCGAACCCAGAATGCCGGATGATACCGCCATGAGCAAACCAATCGTAAAGGCCTTGTACCATTTTTTCATCCAGCCCTGTTTAGACAGATAACCGACAAGAATGGCGATCAATACATTGATACAGCCAAAATAGACAGCTGTCGTATCATAGATGCTTTTGATCAGATTGGTAAAAAAGCCCACAAAGACTGCAGGAATATAACCGCCTACGGCAGCGATCAGTACCGTTCCAAGCGTATCCAGATAAAGAGGCCGACCGGCTCTGCCGGCGAACCACCCAGCGCCGAGGTTTAAGAAAACCCCGACAGAACATAATACGATCAGCCCGGCTATACGCAAAATTTTACTTTTAGAAACCGGATCTTTTCCCCTGCCTTTTTCCATGATCATCCACCCGTTATTTGATACCGCTACTTCTCTTTCTTTCCGGAATTACGCGCATCCGATATCCCGAACAGTGCCAAAAGACCGGCCGAAATACCAGTCAGCGCCCACATGCCACCGACAAATCCCACTCTCATGATGCCGCCGAATACGATGGTCCCGATGGACTCACCGATATTGTCCGCAAAATTGTAATAACCCATCGCCTTGTCTTCCCCGATCTTTTGTACCTTAGGCTGCGCACAGAAGATCAGTTCTCTTGTGGTCGCACCGAAACTCCTTGCCGCTCCCAGCACGAACAGTGCAAAGGCAAGCATGTAGAGATTCTGGAAGTACCCGAATACCAGTACTGCACCGAGAGACAGCGCACTGGACAGATACAGAGATGCCTTACCCAAATACTTCATGCAGATATCTGTTAACGTACCACTGAGGAAAATTCCTACCAGGCAGTTCATAACCAGGAACAAACTGGTCTGGGATTCGGTCAGTCCGTAGGCATCGCCGAACACCGGCAGAAAATAACTTGTAAATCCGTTGACGATCACATAAGGAATGGCTACCAGGATCAAAAAGCCCAGGATCTCCCTTGAGAACAATACCGGCACGCCTTTTTTCTCTTTCCTGCTTGTCTCCGCCTGATTCGGACTCGTCTTGAACAGACCGCCTGCAAACAGGGCGATGAGAGCGATCAGCCCCCAGAGTCCGCAGGATGCAAAGAACATTTTTGCTTCACCGATCTTCTCTGCAAGGGTTGCACCGATAACGGTTCCGCAGATCATGCCGGAAAGCATGGAACCATTGATGATGGAAAATCCACCGGACTTGGCTTTTTCATCATCCTGATTGGCAACGATAATGAACAGGCCGTTGAGCAGAATACCGACACCGATACCATTGACTAAAATGCCAATCATTGCCATCCACCAATTGGTGGAAACCGCCGTCAGGAAATCGGCAGCTGCAACGATCAGTCCTCCCAGTATCATCGTAAACCGGAAGCCCATTTTTCTGAGCATGGCACTGCAGAAGATCGCCACAAGGCCGACCATGAAAAAGTTGGCAGTCAGCGGAAGGGAACCGGCCAGATCTTCCGTGATGGGAAGTGATTCATTATAGAATCTTGCCACATAAACCGGAAGGAAACTGGTAGGCATGTTATAAGCCAATGTGGTAAAGAAGATCAGCACACGAAGGTAAGGCTGTGGAAACAATCCTTTCCCTCTCGTATTGGTCTCCTGAATCCACTGTTTTCTGTCATTTACAAATCCATAGATCTCATTGAGCAGGAATACCGCTATGATCAGGATCAGCGTAATGTGTACCATGATATCCATACGCATCTGGTCCACAATGCCGGTCAGGGTATCGGCCACCATACCGATCTCAACCACGCCGATGACGGAGCCGTCTGCATTTTTGATGGGACTCTTTACATAGGTATAAGCACCGGTTGCATCCGCCTTACCGTCATTGATGAACATCTCACCGGTTTCATAGACTTCCTTCACCTCACTGCGCTCCTTCTCATCGAGAGGATAAAAAGCACCGATGGAATTGTCCAGATAAGCAAAGGCATAAAAGCGGCCGTTTTGCATTTTAACCAGATTACAGTACATGTTGCCGCTGTATTCGCTCTTCATTTCGATGAGCTGCTTCATGTTTTCCTGCAGGATATGATATTCTTCGGTCTGGTAATCCGAAGGATAATTGACATGGGCAAAGGCTTCTTTATCCATAATGCTCGATGCGATCTGAGACACCGTACAGATATTGCCGATCTGTTCATCTATGAAATTGATTCGGAACCTGGCCAGCATACTGGTCATGATAAACAGGCCTGTCACAGCTACGCAGATGATCAGCATCACACTCATCATCTTCTCTTTGATCACACCGGATTTAAACAAATAGATCAGAAGTGCCGCTGCATAGTACAAAAGGATCAGCATACTGATCACCAGCGCCGCATAACGAACGATGATCATAAACTGAAGGAAGATTTCATAGGGTGCCTCAGCATAGCTTACTGCGCTGCGGCCTTCAAGGTCCAAAACCGCATATCCCGTATCAGCTGTAATGCAGAGCTTTGTTTTCCCCTGCACACTTACCACGTTCAGGTTCAAAAGTACGGAGTTTTCCATATCCAGTCCGGTCATCTTGCTTAATGCCTGGCTGTCAAACAAAACCTCAATGCCCCCGCCTTCGCCACCGGACAGCTGATAAACGCACTGGTTGCAGATGTCCGTAATATATGCTTTTCCGCCCTGATCCACCGTCATCTGGAAGGGCAGCAGGTACTGTCCCTCTTCGCTTTCATAGACGTTTGTTTCCCCTTCCGTTGTCATGAAAGAGATGGTACCTGTCTTTTCTACGATATATGCGCTGTCCTTTCCACAGACTGCGATATACTGGGCATTTTCTATATTATCGCGCGAAAACGAAGACAGCCGCACGACGCCCTCACCTGATGCCGTATTCACGCCCATAATGAAAAACTGCGTGCCGTCCGGATCCGCAGCGGCAAACATCAGCATGTTATCTATGATGCGAAGGGAAAACAGATGCCGTTTGGTGACCAGTACATCCGAATAATCCGCTTCATAAACCACATTCAGGAAATGGCCGTTTTGATCGAAACGTATAATGCGTTCTGCGGCAAGGCCGAGTCCGGTATCATTCCAGATGACATCCTGCACATAAATATTGCCATTTTTGTCAACAGCAATTTCATTCGCTTCTCCGAAAGAGTCCGCTTCATGATTGACCATCATGATCTTGCGCTGCACCTTTCCTGCCGGATTGATCTTCAGGATCTCACTTTTCCCGCTGTTCACAACATAGTGATTCCCTGCCTCATCCACTGTGGAATAATAAGGGCTGTCTATTGTTACGGAAAGAGCCCGTTCATACGGAAGATACCACCAGTCCAAAACGGAAAAAATAAGTAAAACAGCAGCCATGATAAGGAATACGACATCCCTTTTCCTGAATTGCATTGTTCTGATACACAAAAACATGTTTTTTTTCCTCTTAGTTTTCCATTGTATTTTCTCTCTTAAAACACGCAAAAACCGCTGCTTGTCATACTCTCTCGTTATGACAACAGCATTAGTGCATTTTAATAATACTCTTTGCGCGATTTTATGTCAACTGCCGAACGGCCATTTTTGCGAACATGCCGCCCAGATTCATCAGTTCATCATAGGTTCCTGACTCAATGATCTTTCCTTTATCCAGGTAAATGATCCTGTCACAGTCTTTGACAGTGGATAATCTATGGGCGATCACAAGTCTGGTACAATGCATTTCCTTCAGGGTATTGACCACAGTTTCCTGTGTTCTGTTGTCGAGCGCGCTGGTCGCCTCGTCAAACAACAGGATATCCGGATTCGATGCAATGGCCCGCGCGATCAGGATCCTCTGCTTCTGTCCGCCGGATACGCCGCCGCCGTCCTCGGAAAGCATGGTATACATACCCATGGGCATTTTCTCAATATCCTCTGCTACCCCTGCTCTTCTGGCCGCGTCCCAGGCACCGTCCATGGTCAGGGCCGGCGCGCAGATCGCGATATTGGAATAGATATCCCCCGAAAACAGACTGCCGCTCTGCAGTACAACGCCAATCCTGCGCCGCAGTGACTGCAGATCCAGATTGATGATATTCTTCCCGTCAAAGTAAACGGAACCGCTCTCCGCCGTCTCAAATCCCAGAATCATTTTCATCAGGGTTGATTTGCCGCATCCCGAACTTCCCACGATACCCAGGTATTCACCCGGCTGGATGCTCAGGCTCAGCCCATCGAGCACATAAGGCATATCCGGTGTATAACGGAACTTCAGGTGCATCAGCTCCAGTTTGCCATCCAGTTTATTAACATATTCCCGATCCGTGAAGATTTCCGGTTTGGTATCCATGATGGGCCTGACCATATCGATGGCCGGCTTCAGGGCACCAAACTGCAGGCCGAAATCAGCGAGCGTCAGAACCGATGCGGCAAAGGATGCAAAAGAGGTCTGGAAAGCGATATAGGTTGAGGCCGGAAGCTTTTCCTTCCAGGCAATGGCATAGAGCAGAATGTTTCCGCAAATGGAGATAACCAGTCCCAGAACACCGGATACCTGCAGAAAAACAGGAGGCATCAACGGAAGTTCCTTCCACTTTTCCGCCCACTTGGCATAGGCACGTACTTCTGCGCCGGCCGTCCTGATCTTGGTGATGCCGCCGATGATCTGATAAAGAAAACTGGTGACGCGGTTGTTTTTTTCATTCACCACCCTGCTGAGCCGGATCTGCATAAAACCCGCGACAATAATATTGGCCAGCATCACGACAATGATGATAAACGAAGGAATCACCATGCACGAAGCAAATGCGCGGATCTGCAGCAGATAAATAAATGACAGCAGCGCAGTCAGGGCCGCAGGGATCAGACCGCCGCCTAAGATATCACAGATGGTGTTGACTGCAAGGGCTCTGTTGTACAGTTCGCCGGCATCGTAACTGCGGATAAAAGGCATCGGCAGTGTAAACAGCCTGTTCCAAATCGCACTCTGCCCGGCGATACGCATTTTGGAACCGATCCTGGTCACGCAGATACTTCGCGCCAGAAAGATCTGACAACTGAAAATGGCAGTGCTGACAAGCAGAACCATGATGCCCGGAATCTCCTTGGCCGTTACGGATGGGATAACATTGTTATAAATTGTCTGATTCAGATAAGGCAGGATCAGACCGGACAGTTCCAGAAACAAACTGATGACCAGCACCATGGCGATATCGCCGGAGGTGATACTGGTAGCAATAAACTTCCAGAACTCCTTCATGCCGGTCTTATCCGGCGCAAGCGGTTTATAAAAGCAATAAGCAAGGGAATGGATCTCTCCCACCCTGGCTGCGGTCAGGCGAACCGGTCCGTTTTCCGTCATTTCCAGGTAAAAATTTCCCTTGCCCGGAACCATGGCAATGCCGTCACCCTTTTCATCGGTGACGATCATCGGCAAAGCGGAATGCATCCACCAGCCCTTGCGCAGCTGAATCCTTCGCATCATCAGACCGCTTCTTCGAAGCAGATCGTCAAAACTGACCTCTTCCGGCGGCACATCAAATTCCGGCCTGTCCAGATGAAAATAGTCCAGAATCTGAAAAAGCGCCTCCGTCTGCGTCTGTGCCTTTCCCTCATCTTTTTCGGGTTCCTTTTTTTTCCACAGGATCGACCCGTAAAGCTGCTCCGTTGCGGTATAAAGGAGTTCTCTCTCTTTTCTTTTCTTTTCCCTGATATTCGTCAAGATGCTCCTCCGAAAGCTTAATCTGCTCTGACAAGTGCCGCATACGCGCCGTTCAAAGCCATCAGCTCCTTATGTGTTCCCCGTTCTTTGATCTGACCGTCTGCAAGTAATATGATCTCATCCGCATCCCGGATGGTGGAAAGCCTGTGTGCTACGATAAAGCAGGTGATCCTGCGGCGTCTGACCGCATCCATGACATGCTTTTCCGTGATCACATCCAACGCACTGGTGGCCTCGTCCATGATCAGAATGGAGGGGTTTGCGGCGAAAGCCCTGGCGATTTCAATCCTCTGGCGCTGTCCGCCGGAAAAGTCCGAGCCACCCTCTTTTACCATATATTGATAACCGCCCTTCCTCTGCATGATCTCATCATGGATACATGCATCCTTGCAGGCCTGAATGACGGTTTCCTCACTGACATTTTCATTCCACATAGTTACATTGTCCCAGATGGTTCCGGCAAACAGTGAAATGTTCTGATCCACCACAGCCACGGATGATGTGAAGATATAATGATCGATATCTTCAATATTCCTGCCGTCAAAGGTGATCATCCCGCTGCTGACGGGATACAGGCCGCAGATCAGTTTTGCCAGTGTGGACTTGCCGCTGCCACTGCCGCCGGACAATGCAATGATATCGCCTCTTTTTGCCTTGATGGTAAAATGATCGATCAATGGCTTTGTCACAGGAGAATAGCTGAAGCAGACATCATTGATCTCCACCCTGCCGCTGAGCCTCTGGGGCATATTTTCCTGAATCTCAAAGAGTTTCTCCTTGGAGATGGCATCCTCATAATTTACCACATCGCCGATCCGATCGAGACTGCCGCTGATCTCCTGAACTGCCTGAATACAAGACGTCAGGGACGAAACAGGCAGAAAGAACATCTGCACAAAGGACTGGAATGCCACCAGCATACCGACGGTGGTATCTCCCTTGAAAATCGAATTGATCCCGATGGCAAGTACCACAGCCGCGCAGACACCTTCGAGTACCTTGGGCAGCGCGCCGAGGTAGAGCCGGTTCATGGAAAGAGAAAGCATGGAATTATCATATTTCGCCTGATATCCTAAGATCTTTCCCACCAGTTCTCCTTCTGAACCGCTGGATTTCACGGTTTCGGCCATGGAAATACCGGAAAGCATCATACCTGACATTTTTCCCTGATCACGGCTCAGGCTTCTTGCGATATTGCCGGTATTTCTTGAAATCAGCAGGATCAGCATTACCTGCAATATGCCGAAAGCAGCCGTCGCAAGCGCCATCTTCGGACTGAGTGCCAGCATCAGGACAAATAAAACGACCAGCAGATAAAAATCCATCACTGCGGGAATCAGCCGGTCAAACAGCACGGAGGCTACCTCCGTATTGCTTTCCACCCTGGACACGATATCTCCATCAAAACGCTGGGCAAAAAACTGGGCCGGCAGCCGCAATATCTTCCACATCAGTCCGGTGGTCATGCGCACCCTGTACTTGGCTTTCAGCCTTGCCAGCCACATGCGCTCCATACTTCCTGTCAAAAGCGCACCGAAAGCAACCAGCCCCATGATGACCATGAGCGGCATCATCCACTCATCGGACTGTTCAAGCAGGATCTTGTCAGTGAATATCTTGTAGAAAAACGGGGTAAACAATCTCAGGATGGAAAAAATACCGCCGACAATGATGATCATACGCACGGCACCGCGGATCCCTTCGAAGCCGTATTTCAGATCATTCATGTTGTTCTTTCCGCTGCCTAAGGGCTCGAAATCCTCCTCAGGCTGAAAGAAAAGCGCCACGCCGGTAAAGGACTTGGAGAAGGTTTCCCAGTCCACGGTAACTTTGCCGGCCGCCGGATCGTGCAGATATACCTTGTCCTTTTTGATGCCGGCTACCACCAGGAAATGATTAAACTCCCAGTGAATGATAGCAGGAAACCGGTTCTTCTCCCGAAACTGATCCGCAGTCAGCCTGAAAGCAGACACCTTCAGACGGTGTCTTTTGGCTGCCAGTGCAATATATTTAGCTGTACTGCCGTCTCTGGTCACATTACAGTCGACCCTCATTTTTTCCAGAGGAATGTGCCTTCCGTAATAACCCATGATCATGGTCAGCGAAGCCGCGCCGCATTCCACGGCCTCCATCTGCAGGATCACCGGCAGTTTGTGTTTCACTTTTTTCATCCTGTTTCTCCGGGTTTTGGGGCGTTAGTTCGTCAGCAGCAGTTCATAAGGATGATATTCCTTCTTCAGGATCCTGACTCTGCACTGATCTCCCGATTTGATCTCAAGGTCCCTTCCCTTATCATTGGACCAGTTGTACTCTCCGCTTCCGTCGGAAGCAACTCCAAGCTGGATCGTGATCTGCACACAGCTCGTTTCCGGCAGGAGTTCTTTCACATAATCCATGTTTCCCATATGACGGACGATACTGTTCTCGGTTACCAGTGTATTGGAGATCTCCGAGATCATTCCTTCGATATAACCATATTCCTCCCTCGACACATAAGAGGGTGTGATCTGCGCCGGCATGCCTACGGAAAAAGCGCCCGCCTCATCCTTTGGCACGTAAATATATACTTCATTGTAACTGTAATCACTGTGCGGGATGACCGTTGCCACAACATCTCCCTTTGCCACAGCATCATTTTGCAGCGCCACATCCTGCACCACGCCATCGGCATTGCTTCGGATGACCATTTTTCTGTTGTAGTCACTTATCTGGGCCTGAATGGTATCGTACTCCGGACTGCCCTTCTCTGCCTCTTTCAGCAGAGCATTCAGCTCAGCGATCCGCTGGTCGGTCTCCTCATCTGTCAGATAAGCCACCACTTCCCCTTCGGAAATCCTGTCACCCTCATTGACCAGAACATCGGAGATCACGGCATCCATTTCCGAATTCAGGCGCTGTACCTTGTTATGGTCAAAAATAACGCCTTTAAACTCAAGACCGCTGGAGATGATCCCGACAAACATCCAAACCACCGCAGCGACCAAGCCTAAAATGACCGCAAAAAACATGGTAAGTGATCCGTTTGTGATCAGTTTTACCTGTTCATCCAGCTGCTCGGGTGAGGACAGCTCCTTCATTGCCTCTTCATTAAAGAGTTCACTCTTCATGCTTTTCTCCTAAATTAATCCGTAATTATTAACTCCGTTCCCGATTATTCGGTTGCCGCCTTTTCGCGGTCTTTCTCTACCGGTTCAAAATGGCCGTCTTTACATATGTACACCGGCGCATCTTCTACGCTCAGGCATCCGTTTGCGTCAAATCGGATGTTTCCGCCGATACTCTCATATCCGTCCTGTTTTTTAACCAGTTTCATGACCTGGTCAGTTCGTCCTCCGGTCACCTGCCAGTAAGCGCCGATCATTGCCATCAGGTCATAATACTGCAGGGCAACGCTGGAAAACTCCAGGCCTGTCGTTTTCTCATACTCAGCTATAAATTCATCCAGGATCGGGGATTTCGTATAAGGATAATTTGGAATGATGGATACACCCTCAAGGGACGTACCGTACTGCCGCAGGATATCCGGACTGTCAATGGCATAATCGCCCACAAGTACAAGATCCTGACCGCTTTCCGACAGCATGCTGAGAAGCCATGCACAGTCCTCCTGATTATAGAAGTTGGCGACAACCGTATCCACGCTCAGCTGCTTGCACCGCAGCAGCAGCTCAGACAGCTCGGAAACCTGAAATGGTCCTGTCTGCGTATGCACAACGCGTACACTGTCATCCTGACTGATCTGCGACTGAATGCCGCGGATCTCATCCTGCTCAAACCGGGTATCGGAATGACACAATGCTACATTCTTTGCACCGTTTTTCTGCAGGTTTTTTCCGATCTCCCTGCCGATCGTCTTGCCGCTCATAAAGTCGGCAATGAAATACTGATAACCGGACTCCGCCACTTCATCATAACATCCCATGGTGACGATAAAGGGCTTTTTTGCTTCCTCAAAAAAGGGTGCCTCGGGTCCGATGGAATCGAAGTTCTGGAAACTCATGACAATATCCACGTTCGGATCCGCCGCCAGGGACTTAGCAAGCGCGATCCCTTTGACATAATCGCCTTCATCATCCACAACTGACAGGTTCACATGCAGGTTGAACCGTTCCTCCAGCGAATCAAATGCCATCTTCAGGCCCGCATCGATCCCGTCATCGATATGATAATAGTCACCGCTGTCGAGAACTACCAGGTTCAGAACCTTTTCCGTTTCCACCTGCTCCTTGTTATTTCCCTTCCACAGCGCCTGAAAAATGCATCCTGCAATGATCAGAACTATGATCAGAGCCACATAGATCAGCCATTTCTTTTTTTTCATATCCCTCTCCTGAATTTATCAGTAATTTCCCGAATCCGTATTTTCCTACCGGTCTTTAGACAATTTATTATGCGTGTTTCGCTCCGGTCCTTATCATATCAAACCGTAATATATTCCTTGAAATCCAGTGGAGCATTATAGATCGTATGCTCCATATCCGGGCTTAAATATTCCGGATACAGAATCTGACACAATCTGATATCACCCTTATGGATCTTGTTGCATTTTCTGCCGGAATCCGTTTCGTCCACACTGTCAAGCTGGATCACCGTTTTCGTGCCATAGACATAATAAGGCAGGGCCAGCATGGTGATATAGTCGATCACCGAATCCTTCTTCCCGCTGATATTCGTGATCTTCTGCAGATAGGAGGAATTCTCCACATAGGGTTTTCTCTTCTCATAAAACAGCCTTACCAGTTTTTCATCCCTGTCATGGAGAACGCAGTATTCCACCTCCGGAAACTGCTCTGCAATTTTTTCGATCAATCGAAGATACATATCAGATATAACATAACATTCTTTTCGGAATGCTTCCATGCTTTTTTTCTTCAGCTGCTCGGGAAGTCCCTTCAGATCACTGGCCGCATATTTGAAATAAGAGATGTCCGGAAGGGGAATGACACACCTTGCATGGAAAACCCTTGCAAAGGAAAACAGATTATAGATACTGTCATATTCCTGCTTTGTCACCCCTGTCTTTCGGTTATCAAGCTGCACTTTTACGATCCTTGCGCCATATTGGCATGTGAACTCCTCCAATGTGGCCTGCGTCTTGTTCTCGCTTAAGCACCTTCTGCCGCAGCAGCTGTCAAAACGTACCGTCATGCCGTCATCCAGTGTCAGGGAAAAGATCACTTCATCGATACCGAACAGGCACGGACCGCCCACAATCCCGATCTGCTCCCCGTATCCGATGGCTTCTTCCAGAGAACGGATATTTGAGATGAACAAAGGATACTTATCCGCACCGGGCAAAGAAAGGTCTTCAAGCTGTTCCAGCCGCTCTTTCAGATCAGCCAGCCAGGAAATAAATACGGTATTTTTATAGCATAAAACCTTCTTATCCTTCCATGGAAAACCCAGTCTTTCTTCGATCTTTTCTTCGAGCATCTGTGTCAGCTCACCGATCTTTTTGGACAGTTCCTTCCGCTGTGTGCGCGCTTTTTCCAGTTCCTGCGGATCCTGTCCTTTTTCCTTCAGCTTTGCTTTGATCTGCTTTAAGTTTCTGACTGCCTCAAAGTATTCTTCATCTTCCGCATAGACTTCCTGCTGCACGGCAAAATAACTACGGAGTACTTCAAAGTCCTCAACGGCCCTGTCCGCCGTCTCGGGCTCAACAAAATCACCGATGGTAAGTTTATAATCAAGAATATGTTCCGGCGCCTCACAGTAAATACTGCTTTGCAGATCGATCGCCGCCTTTTCCAGTTCTCTTCTGATGGTTGTCAGCATTACATGATCCTCTTAATTTTTGAATGAATAGTTTATATGCCACTTAGCGACTTATTTTCATTTTGACTTTACACTGCCAAGTTTTATCGTTTTTCCTGATTTTGTAACGGTTTTTCCCTTTTTATAGGAAAGCTGCAGTTTGATCTTTCCTTTCACCGCCAGTTTCTTTCTCTTGATGACCACCTTGGACTTTTTCACCGTAACCTTATACAGAAGCTTGTTCTTTTTATAGATCCGAAGCGTAGTCTTTCCGGTTTGGGGCAGGTTTTTAATGGTGATCGTCAGTTTCTTTGTCGTCTGTTTTACTTTTTTGATCACTGGTTTTTTGAAAATTTCCGTTCCGGTTTTCGAAGGAAGCTCATGCCCGCTGCCCTGTTCCGGACAACCGATCCCTTCCGGCGGATCGTCCTGTTTGCAACCCTTTCCGCTGCCCTGAACGGTTTCGGTATTCTTTCCTCCGGTATTTTCATCACCGGCATTCTGCTTTCCGGTATTTGTATCTGTACCGCTTTGGTCCTGTCCGGAAACTTCTCCGCCTTCGCTATCGTCCGTGCTGTTCCCGCTAACCGTATCCTCCGTGCTGTTTCCACGGACCGTCAGACTGTTCACTCCGTCAAAAGAAAGCCTCGGAAATGAAAAAACGTAACCCGCCTGTCTGTAGATACAATTCCTGTTTATCAGGGACAGGAAACCTTCTTTCACCGCAGACGGGTCCTTTTGTCCCGTCAGGCTCATATAGATCGCCACCGCAGCCGAAACATAGGGTGTTGAGAAGGAAGTTCCCTTAACATTGACAAACTTTCCGCCGTTTGTCAGGGTATAGATATTCTCACCCGGCGCGATGATATCATACTTTACCCGGTCGCTGCCGCCCTGATCCCAGTTACTGAAATAGGCCAGTTCATCGTTATTGCCATAGGACATGACACCGATGCAGCAGTCCCAGGAAGCCGGATAAGCATCATGGCAATAAACCTGCTCCTTACCCTCCTCCGTCAGGTCTTCTGACTTCAGCGGTCCGACCGTCGCATAACTTTCATTGCCGGCAGCCGCCACCATGACGCATTTTTCAGAAGCTTTTCGCACCGCGTTTTCCATTTTTTCGGAATACCTGTAGGTCGCAAAGGACATATTGATGATATCTGCCCCATTATCGACAGCATATTCGATCGCCTCTATCACGTCATCTTCGTCATAATTCCGGTCTGTGCTCACCCTGATCGGCATGACCTTTGCGCCATATGCCACGCCCCTTATATCACTTTCCGGAATGTACATGCCTATGATCCCCGCCACCTGCGTGCCGTGGCCGTCACTGTCCTTCATTCCGTCACTGTTGGCCAGGCTGAGGCCGCAGATATCGTCCACATAACCGTTGCCGTCATCATCCACACCCTCTGTGCCGTTTTTTTCTGTCTCATTATACCAGAGATTGTCAAAATACTGATCGGCCTTCGAATACAGGCCCGTATCGATCACGGCCACGACGATGCCTTCTCCCGGGCGTTTTCCTTTTTCATCCAGATCATCAAGCAAAGACGCAAGCCCAGTGTTCGTGTAATGCGCCAGTAAAAAGGAATTGACCGCAGCGCGGCTTTGCACAGCCGGTAAGCTTAAGCTGAGCAAAAGAGTCGCAGCCATGACCATGCTGATCCACTGTATGCGGTTTTTTTTCAGTCTTATGATCGTTTTCATGCCAATCAGCCTCTCCGATCAATTCCGTAACATTGCCTTTACTTCTGTCGTCCCTTCTGTGTCTGCCCGTCAGCGCTCCTGCGCCTTGCTGCAAAGATCTCTGTCAGCGAGACGATCATCAGCAGAATGGCTGCCACCTGGATCGCTGTCAGTCCCGCATACATCACAACTCCCCTTTTATCCATGAAGCACTCCGAGAGCAGGATGGACGCGCCAAATAACAGCGTGGTGGACCTGAATATGCTTTTTCCCTTTTTGTATAGAATGCACTGCAATATCAGCAAAAGCAGCATCAGGGATGCTTCAAACAACTGGGATGGAAAAACTCTGTATGGCGGGTTTTCCGGAAAACGGACCGACAAAACGCCCGAAGCCGGTATCCCATAGCAGCACCCCTCTAAAAAACAGCCGATCCTGTTGCAAATGTGCTGGATCGTAAAGAAAAATGCCATCAGATCGAGTTTGCTGTCCGCTTCCCGGCGATAGATCCATTGAAAGATCAGCGGAAGCAGCAGCGCTGATGCAAGCACCGTTCCGATAAAATGAACGCCTGCGCCATCGACCACATACTGCATTTCCTCCGCGATGTTTTCCTTCAGTGGACGCGTCAGCGCCCTGATCAGGTTCCCTAAAAAATGCCCGACGGAGATAAAGATGCACAGTTCCGTGATCAGGGGAAGAAGCACCTGGAAAAACCACTTTCCCGCTGCCGGTTTTTCTTCCTTCATCCCTTTTTTCAAACGCTTTGTCAGCAAAATTGTCAGAACAATAAAGTTGATAACGCAGCCCACGGCCGTGAGCAGCTTACGCATACTGATATACGTCGTTCCTATGATCCAAAACGGATACATGATCCCTCTCCTGTAAACTGATAGTATATAGAAAGGCTGTGCTTTTTACTGTAAAAGTTTTGCGATCTCATCCGCATGAGATGTCAGACAAAAATGCCATGCGCCTCTCAGCGTCCTGACCTGAACGCTGCCTGCTATGTATCTTTCCCACTCCGTGTACCGCTTTGCATAGCCTTTCGTCAGCACATCACGGTCTCCGAATATGAGCAGCGTTCCCTTCCCCGGCCTGACTTTGCCTTCCTTTTCTTCATGAAGCAGTGCCACATAGGCCCGGGCTTCCTCCTTCAGGCGCTCATACATTTCCTGCGTCATGGATACTTTTTTCCCATGGAGGCTTCGGATCGGAAGCGCGCTGGCTGCATATGGTATCCTGTCCCAGGCAAGTTTTTGCTGCTCCGGATCACCCAAAAACTCCGCAGGAAGTGCCCCGATCAAAACCAGCCTGACCGTAAGCTGCGAAATCTTCGATAATTCTCTTACGATTTCGATCGCAAGAGAAGAACCCACGCAGCATCCGACGACCGTGATCTCAAATTCCTCCCGGTCCTCTTCCCGGATCAGATACCGTTTTTTTACGAAGGAAACGATCCTTTCCGCCATATCGGAAAGTCCGGTATCCGCCTTCGAAATATCAAAGGCAGCAAATCTGCTTCCTTTTTCACTCAGCTTTTTGGCAAGGCCGTCAAAAACAGTTACATCCGCTCCCGCATATGGAATACCCAGAAAAAGCTTTTTGCCGCTGCCTACAGGTACTTTTCCAGGCTCCGGCACGGGCCATTCGTGACAAAAACCCGATCCCGGATCATCTTTTTCCACCATATCCACGGCAATATGAGCCAGTTCCCTGATATTGACGCAGGAAGCGATATCTTCGTATTTCAGCGAATACCCTTTTTTGTCAAGTGCTACCAGAAGTTCCACCAGGGACAGCGAATCCAGCCCGAATTCCCTGAGAGAATCCGTCACCCCGATCTTGCTGACGGAAAGGATCCTCTTCACCTCGCAGGTGATCACCTTCTCCGTTTCGCTTAGTTCCTCCGTATTTTGCAGCGCCTGTCCTGACTCTATGTTTTTTTCCGCACAGATCTTAGCCAGCGCTGCGTAATCTGTTTTCCCGTTTTCGGTAAAGGGCATCGCGGTGATGCCAAATATCCGGTCCGGAATATAATGCGGCGCAACTCTCTTTGCCAGCTCTCTTTTCAGGGTTTCAACACCGTATTTTGAAACAACAAACAGGACCAGCCTGCCATCCACCGGCATGGCAGCCGCAGCTTCAATGCCATCTGTCAATACCGCTTCTTTTTCCAGAAATGCCGGATCGATGCGCATGCCGCGCAATTTGATCTCCCGGTCGATCCTGCCGGTATAGATGACCTCGCCATCTGCATTTTTATATCCACTGTCCCCTGTCCTGTAACAACGAACGCCATTTTCCTCATAGAAACGTTTTCCTGTTTCCTCCGGATTATCGAAGTAGCCCTTCCCCACCAGACCGCCTCGTATTTCGATCTCACCGATAAACCCGTCCGGGATCCCGTCTCCCTTTTCATTGACGATCCGAAGAAGGGTATCCGCTGCCTCTCTTCCGATGGGGATCACCTTTTCGCCGCGCACGCATCGATGGAAACTGACATCGATCGTACACTCCGCAGGTCCGTACAGATTGTACAGATCGGCGCCGGGCAGCAGCTCGAAAAACCTGTCCGCAGTAGCCCCGTGAAGCGCCTCGCCGCTGGCTATCACCCTTTTTACACTGCGAAGCTTCTCTTTTCTTGCCTCCCGTACGCCCAGCCAGGATAAAAATACATTGAGCATGGACGGCACAAAATGCAAGGTATCTGTTTCATACTTTTCGGCGAACCCGGCTATGGCCTCGGGATCTTTTTCCATTCCGTCGGGAAGCATTACCAGGCTTCCATGTGCCAGGGCGGGGAGCAGCAGCTCCCAAACGGATACGTCAAATACATTTTTCGTTTTCTGCAGAACACGGCATCCTGTAAGCTGAAATTCCTCAAGCATCCAGGAAAGTCTTTTTTGCAGGCTTCTTTCATATAAAAGCGCGAGTTTTTTTCGGCCTGTGGTTCCTGAAGTATGAATCCCGTAAGCGATCCCTTCTTCATTTCCGATGTAAATCAGATCGGCATTTGACTGATCCGGCACCTCCGCCGGTTCTCCATCTGCCTGTTGCCTGCGCTCAGGCCCATCTTCAAACCAGGCATCATCCAGAAGAACGGAAAAAGACTCTGCCAGCTCTTTTGTCCGCTGCGCCGTCTCGTCGATACTGACCGGAACCCATACTGCCCCCAGTTCCAGACAGGCCAGACAGGTCAGCGGCAGGCGGAATGTCCGCTTCAGTTTCAGTCCCACCAGAAACAGGCCGTCTTTTCTTCCGTATTTCTCATATTCACTATATAATCTGCATTTAATATCGTCAACAAGCCCTGCGGCATCTGCATATGTAAGTTCCGGCTGTGCCTTACTCTCATCTATGATATAGATGTCATCCGGATGATCCTTTGCATGCTGTCTGAATGCTTTTGCGATATCGCCATCTGTTTGTTTTTGCGAAGGTGCTGCGGACCGGCTTTGCAGATCCCCTCCCACAAAAGCCGTAAAATTTTCCGCTGTTTCATTATGTGCGATCCCCTTCTCCATCACACCGAGGATCAGTTCATGAAGTCTTTCTACCTCCCTTTCCTCATAAACCTGCCTCATATATTTATATGTAATATGAACGCCATCTTCCCGTTCATCGATCAGGATCCGCAGTGGAACCTCTACCCTGTCATTCTCAATCTCCGGAATGGTTCCTTCACGTCCAAAGGGAAGCCGCTTCAGCGGTCTGTATGTTATGGTCGTATCATATAGATTTTTCGTCAGTCTGTTTGCCTTCCTGATCCCTTCAGGATCCAGATCGGAATAGGAAAGCATCTGAAATTCCGCTTTTTTTATCTTTTTGCATATCGTTTCAAAGGATTCTTCTCTGCCGACCTGCACCGCCAGGGGAAGCGTATTGCTGAACATTCCCACCGTTGTTAAGGTTTTTTTTCTGCGCCCGACAAGTACCCTTCCGATACTGATCCATTCCCTTCCTGTGATCAGGCTGTAGATCAGATAAAGAGCCGCCTGATAGATCTGCTCTATGCTCAGCCCTTTTTCCCGGCCGGCCGCGTCCACCCTTTCATAAAAATCCTGCTGCAGTGATGCGCTGAACACTCCGGCAAGGCCGCTGCCGCCTTCTCTCCTTACGGGGAAATTGATATGTTCCCGGCTGCAGCGCTGTATAAACTCTTCAGCCGTTTTTGAGAGTTTCTTCTCTTTGTCAGCCTCTTCTGACAGATACTCAATAAATGCCTGATCCGGCGTCGCCTCGCTGCTCCAGAGCATATCACCGGGATCCAGCGCCATTTTTTTAAACTCGTCTGCGATCTTGATAAAAGCAAGCCCGTCGCAGATCAGATGATCATAAATCCCGAAAACCAGGATCTCATCCGTTCTTTGAAAAATATGATAATACACCAGCGCCTTATCATATCCGAAAACCGGCTCTTTCATCAGGTCCCGGATCTTGTCCATAGTCTCTTCGGGCGGAACATTCCTATGGTCATACATGGAAACTCCCGTTTCAAGATCATCGGAAAGATAAAGCTTCAGATCCTTTTGCAGCCTGAGTCTCAGTCCGGGATTTAAGTACTGTACCCTTGAAATGACCTTATGCAGATGCTGCGTCTCAATACCGGCTG
>JAEEKC010000320.1 GCA_016282215.1 Lachnospiraceae bacterium | reverse complement strand
TCAAAAACCATATCTGCTTTCTTTACATCAAAGGAACCTACCTGTTCCTCAAATGCTTTGACTTTCAATGCAAAGAAGCCGCAAAACCCAAGTACTGCAACCAGCACTCCCCCCAGCACTCCCAAAATGATCTTTTTTCCTTTTTTGCTTTTTGTTTTCATATCCATCCTCCTTGTTATACTACGGATCTTACTTCCGGATCAGACAAAAATATATATCCATTCAGCAAAAAAGGTTCATTTAGCATTTGATTTATGATATGATAAATTCATAGTACTTTATAACGAATGGAGTTGTTATGATAAAAGAAACTTTTGCAAAAGAGATAAGTGCGGTTCTTTCGGACACAAAAAACATTCACATTCTGGAGCATAAATTCAACAACGGTCAGATCCGTATGACGACTTTCCCCATTGTTTCCGGCATTTATCTGGTGCTGAATGAAGTAGAGGGTTCCGAGATCCCATTTGATATATACAGCAGTTCCTCATCCATGTATACAATCAACTATTGTCTGTCCGGAAGATGTGAATTTCATAATCTTGAAAACGCTGTCGGATATATCTCGCCCGGAATTACCTGCATCGGCAAAAAAGAACATCTGAGCAATTTTTCCTATCCGCTTGGTTCCTATACCGGATACGAGATCTATTTTATTGAAAGACTGTACAACGCTGAAACCAAACGATTCCTCAGTCTGTTTGATCTTGATATCACTTTTCTCTTTTCCTTGTATATTCAGGAAAATGCGTTCTTTATCGGAAAACACATGGATTCCCATCCGAATCTGTTTATGTCTCTTATTTCATCAGTTCCTGACAGCCTCGGGAAGATCCGCTGCAATGTCATCCGACTTCTTCAGTCTCTGCTATATGACAATAACATGGTATCCGTCACACCACATTACATTACTCCCGAGCAAAGCCGGATTGCAAAAAAGGCCCTCGGCATCTTCGTCGAAGACCTTAGCATTCATATTCCTGTAAAAAAAGTTTCCGATCAATTCGGGATCAGTGAGACCAGCCTGAAAAATTATTTCAGGGAAGTGTACGGGAACTGCATATCTGATTATCTTACTTCTCTTCGTATGAAAGAGGCTGCACGTCTTCTGGCGGATACAGATCTTTCTATCCTGCAGATTGCAAACAAAGTCGGATATACCAACCAGGGCCGTTTCGCCAAAGTGTTTCAGCAATACCGGCATATGAAGCCTCTAGCCTATCGGCATTCCCATACAAAACACCCTATCGGATCTTGAGGATTCTCATGTTTTTCAACGCTCCCTACTTTTTCCGGAAGACAATCTGTCTTTCACATAAACCAACTTTTGCCTGTCCTTTTACCTGCAGCGACACTCTTTCTGCAGATGTGATCAGATCTGTATCACGGTACATACAATCTTCCTCCGAACAGTTTCCAACCGAAGCCGCATACATCCGGTTATAAGTATTCACAAATATTCCCCCCTCCGACAGAACCCTGGAAATTTCCTGTAATACCTGTTCCGGTTTTTTCCAAAAATAGAAGGTATCTGTCGTGATCACCGCATCGTAAAAACCGTCCTGATACGGCAGCCTGCAGGCATCTGCTATCTGCAGATTCGCTTTGTTTTCAAGTCTTTTGGACGCAGCATCAAACATATCCTTTGAGATATCTACCCCATACAATTCCGCTTCCGGAAAAACTTTTCGGATTAATTCCAGCTGCTTTCCGTTTCCGAAACCGATTTCAAGTATACATTTCTTTCCCTTCAATCTTCGAATATTGGCTTTATACATTTTATTGTTCGACAGGTTCATAATTCCTGAAAGGAACCTGCCAAACCCACCTTCCGGTTTTCCAAATTGATGTATGAAATAATTCATCTTTTTCAACTCTCTTCTTTTTGCATTTTAACCAAGCGCCACATCCAGCGCCATCATTAATGTAAATCCTACCGCAAACATCACCACGCCGATATTGGAATGCTCCCCTTCCGACATTTCCGGGATCAGTTCTTCTACCACAACATACATCATAGCTCCCGCCGCAAAACTGAGCAGATACGGCATCGCAGGAATAACAAACCCCGCTGCAAAGATTGTAAGCAATGCACCGACCGGTTCCACTGCTCCGGATAGTACGCCATCCAGAAATGCTCCTTTTCTGCTCTTCCCTTCTGCATGCAGGGGCATCGAAATGATCGCACCCTCCGGGAAATTCTGTATGGCAATACCCAGCGCCAGTGCAAGCGCTCCACCACTTGTCACGGATGTGTTTCCGGATATCAGACCTGCATAGACAACACCGACTGCCATTCCTTCCGGAAGATTATGCAATGTCACGGCCAGTACCATCATGGTTGTCCGTTTTAATTTTGAGCTGGGGCCTTCCGCTTTATCCGCATGCATATGCAGATGGGGTATCACGGAATCGAGTAGCAGCAAAAACAGGATTCCCAGCCAGAATCCGATCACAGCCGGTACAAATGAGAGTTTTCCCATCCCCTCCGATTGTTCCATCGCAGGAATGATCAGACTCCAGATGGACGCAGCCACCATGACACCGGCTGCAAAACCGGTCAGCGCCCGCTGCACCATATTATTCAATTGTCTCTTCATAAAAAGGACACATGCCGCCCCCAAAGAAGTCCCGGCAAACGGTATCAAAAGTCCCGGTAATAACTTGCTTATCATATTCATCCCTTTATATTTTCATTCTTTTTCATAATAACCGCTATTGCACAGGACATACGTCCATCCACAATGTGATATTGTACATTTGTATATCCCTTCTCTTCAAAAAAACGCTTATAGGATTCCAGATCAAACTGTCTCTTAAATTCTGCCCCCAGTAATGTAAAAAATTTTGCTGTTATAGCACTTATTCTGTTTGCCTTATTGATATATGTCGGAATAATGATCATTCCTCCCGGCTTCACAACACGCTCCAACTCACGAAGAACCTTCTCCGGTTCCGGCAATAAGTGGATCACATTTCCTGCTACCACTTTGTCAAATCGCTCATCCCTGCATTTAATGTTCGTGATATCTGCCTTTCTGACCATAACATTATCAAAATGTCTGCATTTTTTTGCAGTCTGACGTAGCATCCCGGGTGCAAAATCTGTCGCTACCAGTTTTCTGCATTTTTGCGCTATATACTCACTGATTGCACCGGTACCGCATGCACATTCCAGCACAACATCCTCATTCCCGATGAACTCTGCTACTTTCTCACCGGTTTCTCTATAAACCTTTCCGTTATATACACCTAGAAACAGATCATAGATTGGTGAAATCTTATCCCAAAACACCGTATAGTTCCTCCGAATCAATTCATTTTCATTTATAACGCTCTTTGCCGCATCATATGCTCAATCCCACGTACAAACTTCT
>JAEEKC010000319.1 GCA_016282215.1 Lachnospiraceae bacterium | reverse complement strand
TTCTTATCGATGATTCCATTGTCCGCGGCACACAGCTTCGGGAAACCACGGAATACCTGTTTGAGAGCGGAGCGAAGGAAGTACATATCCGTCCGGCCTGCCCGCCGCTTCTGTTCGGCTGCAAATACCTGAACTTCTCCCGTTCCTCTTCGGAACTTGATCTGATCACAAGACGCGTGATCGAACGGCTGGAGAACGGCAATGTGACCACGGAGGTTCTGAAGGAATATGCGGATCCCGAATCGGAAAAATACGAGACCATGATCGAAGAGATCCGCAAGGAACTGAAGTTTACATCCCTTCGGTTTAACCGTCTGGATGATATGATCGAAGCCACCGGCATGGAAAAGTGCAAGCTCTGCACCTACTGCTGGGACGGCGAAGAGTGATAAAAACATTAGAGATGATCGTGATCTGATTCGATATATGGGTGATCCATTTTGAGGAGGCAATATGCAAAAGATCGGTTTTGACAATGAGAAATATCTGACCATACAGTCCGAACATATCAATGACCGGATCGGACAGTTCGGCGACAAGCTTTATCTGGAATTCGGCGGCAAGCTGTTTGATGATTATCATGCATCCCGTGTGCTGCCCGGTTTTCATCCCGATTCCAAGATCCAGATGCTGCGGCAGCTGAAGGACCGTACCGAGATCATCATCGTGATCAGCGCCGGAGATATTGAGAAAAACAAGGTCCGCGGCGACATCGGCATCACCTATGACATGGATG
The DNA here is from genome assembly GCA_016282215.1 of Lachnospiraceae bacterium. Taxonomy (GTDB): domain Bacteria; phylum Bacillota; class Clostridia; order Lachnospirales; family Lachnospiraceae; genus RGIG7926. Next base: position 2,445 of record JAEEKC010000319.1, on the reverse strand, counting down.
TGCTTCGCCTGGTGGATGCCTTTACCAATCAGGGACTCTATGTGGGGAGCGTTGTGCTGACGCAGTTTGCCGGACAGCCCTCCGCCATTGCTTATGAGAAAAAACTGAAAGCTCTGGGAATGAAGACCTACAGGCATTATCCCATCGAAGGTTATCCTTCCAATATTTCCCTGATCGTCAGTGATGAAGGATATGGTAAAAACGATTATATTGAAACGACAAGGCCGCTGGTAGTGGTGACCGCACCCGGGCCCGGCAGCGGAAAAATGGCTACCTGCCTGTCCCAGCTCTATCATGAGCAGAAGCGTGGCGTGAAGGCCGGCTATGCGAAATTCGAGACCTTCCCGATCTGGAATATTCCGTTGAATCATCCGGTAAACCTGGCATACGAAGCGGCTACCGCAGATCTGAATGATATCAACATGATCGATCCCTTCCATTTAGAGGCCTATGGGGAGACGGTTGTCAATTATAACAGGGATGTGGAAGTGTTCCCCGTTCTGAAGACCATGTTTGAAAAAATCTCAGGCCGGAGCCCTTACCAGTCACCGACAGATATGGGAGTCAACATGGCGGGGTACTGCATCGTTGATAATGATGTAACCGAAGTGGCAGCCCGTCAGGAGATCATTAGGCGTTATTATGCATCGCTTTGCGATAAGAGAAAAGGAAATTCCGGTGACGGCCCCATCACCAAGATTGAACTTCTGATGGAGAAGGCCGGTATCTCCACTGCTGACAGGCCGGTCGTCAAGGCAGCCAATATCAAAAGCGAAGAGACCGGTGGACCGGCAGCAGCGATCGAAATGCCGGACGGAACGATCATCACCGGAAAGACATCTGAGCTCCTCGGAGCGTCTTCCGCTATGCTGCTCAATGCTCTCAAGACCTTGGCGGGCATTGACGATTCCGTCAAACTGATATCGCCCACGGTGATCGAGCCTATCATGGATATGAAGGTCAGATACCTTCGCAATCATAATCCGCTGCTGCATTTAGATGAGATCCTGATCGCCCTTTCCATCGAGGCAGTGACCAATGAAGAGGCGCGCCGCGCCTTTGACCGGCTTCCTGAACTGGAAGGACTGCAGGTACATTCTTCCGTGATCCTGTCGCAGGTGGATGTCAGTGTCTTCAAGAAACTCGGCATTCAGCTGACCTGTGAGCCGAAGTTCCACAGCAAGAAATTATATCATACCTGATCCGTGAAAATTTTATGAAAACCCTTGCCTGCCGAAATACTGTATGTTACAATGCCCTTGAGCGTGATCCGAAGGACATGCATCAGACGTACAAGATCAGTGTTTCGGCAGGAGTTGAATGTGAATTTGAACTCAGCCATGATGAGCCAATGGCAGTCAAAGGCAGGAGAGGAAGCATATCAGAAGAAAGCCAGGATCTATAAATTCGTATGTTTGGTGCGCGCTGCGCGCCTTTTTTGTTTTTTGATATAAGGCGATCCGGATCCGCAAAAGTAACTGACGGAAAGGCCTTTGGCCATCCAACAGACGGTGTTAAACACCGATGATCAAGGTAGTGTAAAGTCCGGTATGAAAATGCCGAGCGTGATACTGCTGATTAATTAGGAGGATCAAATTATGAAAAACAAAACAACACTTTACCTGGTACAACTTGCTCTGATGGTAGCCATCACGCTTCTGATGGCCCTGACACCCTTAGGTTACATTAAAACCCCCGTGCTTTCGGTAACGCTTTTGACGGTGCCGGTAGCCGTTGCAGCGATCCTGCTCGGACCGACAGGCGGAGCGGTTTGCGGTTTTGCGTTCGGCATGACCAGTTTTGTAAACGGCCTGCTTGGTACGGGGTCTGTTCTGGTTATGGCGCTGCTGCAGATCAATCCGATCCTGACCTTTATCATGACGGTTGTAGCCAGAGTTTTAGTAGGTCTCTTTACCGGCCTGATCTTCAGGGGATTGTACCGGAATAAGAAAACCCGTCCGATCTCTTATTATGTTGCATCGCTTTGCTGCCCGATCTTAAATACCATCCTGTTCATGGGCTTTTTGATGACCTTCTTCTTCAATTCGCCTTCGATCCAGGCGAGTGCAGAGAAGTTCGGTACCCAGAATCCGGTTCTTCTGGTGATCCTGATGGTAGGCGTACAGGGCGCCATTGAAGCAGGTGTCTGCTTTGTGATCGCAAGCGCGGTTTCCAGAGTCCTGCATGCGATTCTGCTGAAGAACGGTTCTTTGAAGGGCGCGGCAGATGAAGTGAAGAATGAAGCAGGCAAGAACGCGCAGACCGCATAAGAAGAAGGCACCGCTGATATCTAAAAATTTATTGACCGCCATAAAAATTTAGTCTACAATGATTGTATTCGGATCCGCAGCTATAGGGCGGATCCGGATAAATAAGAAGGGGAGAGAAGTATGAAGTCAGGTATGTAAATACAAAGACGAATACTGCTAAATCAATTGGAGGTGG
>JAEEKC010000318.1 GCA_016282215.1 Lachnospiraceae bacterium | reverse complement strand
AGCCGCACATCATCGCCGGAAAGCTTTGCGGGGATCTTTTCATCCACATCCAATATCAGGGCAAGATCCTTCTCCGCCGCCCGCTGGCTGATCATGTTTTTCAGATTCCTTAAAAGCTCTGCGGTCTCATATTCCTCCTCCTGCAATTCCATCCTGCCGGATTCGATCTTGGAAGAATCCAGGATATCGTTGATCAGTGAAAGGAGCGTATTTCCGGCCGCATAAATGTCAGATGCATAGGAACGGATAGAAGGCTCACTGCTTTCCCGCAGGATCATCTCATCCATGCCGAGAACGGCATTGATGGGTGTCCGGATCTCATGGGACATATTCGCCAGAAATCTGGATTTTGCCTGATTTGCATACTCCGCCTCTTCCTTGGCCTGGCGGATCTGCTCATACTGCCGGTTGATGATGGCCATATTGCCCATCTTGGCAAACATCCAGGCCAGGAAGCCTACCAGCATTGCTGCAACGCTGACCAGGTATACTTTATAATAAGTCTTTTCATACAGCTGGGCATCTTTATGAAAACGGAAATCCCGCTCTTTTTTCACTTCTCCGGTCAGCTCGTCAATGACCTTGATCTCCAGGGTATGATCGCCGTAAGGCAGCCTGGTATAGATCAGGTCACGGAGTTCATTCTGATGGGTCAGCACCGGCTGTTCATCCACTCCCAAAAGCTGAACTGAAATATAGAGATTGGATATTGCAAAGTTCAGCACCGCCGGCATGATCCGCATCCGTCCGTTACCGGCAGGTATCTGATAGACACCTGCCCGAATCGGAATATCTTCCATTTCCTCCGTTACGGACGAAAGGGCTATCTCGTAGTGATCATCTGATTCATTAAATGTTTTGGTATTTAAAATACATCCGCCGTCACTGCAGCAAAGATACAGATCATCTCCCGCAACGCCGTTCCACGCATTGGGCGTCAGCGTGGTTGTAAATCCTCTCGACGTATTGAGCAGGATCGGTTCATATCCTTCATCCGCGGCCAGCTGTGACTCTTTCACAACAAAAATACCGGCACTCGAGCCGACAAAAGCATTCCCGTAATTCGCGACATAAATGTCATAATCGTTGTTATAGGGAAAAGCTTCGAGTTTTTTGCAGACAGGTGCATCAAATTCCTGATAATACAAACCGGTACCGGTCACATAATAATATCCCTCCGTGCCCTGTATGATCTTTAAGACGACAAGCGATTTTAAGCCCTCATCCGATGCGATCCGGCCGGTCACTTTTCCGTCTTTAATCAGATAGATCCCACCGCCATCCGAACCGGCCATGATAGTCCCGTCATCTCTTTGAATGGCAGTCAGAACCTGTGGAACCGACAGTCCTTCGTCCTCTGCCATAGTCTGCTTAAGACTCCCGTCTTTGATGAAATTCAGCCCGTCCGTAGACGCTGCCATGATCGTCCCGTCAGTCAGTTCCATGGTGAAACGGAATCTGCTTCCCAAAAGATCATGAAACTGTTCTTCCATCACCGTAATCTCGCCGTCCGGACTTTGCATGCACAGTCCCTCCATGCCGTATGTAGAGGCCCAGAGATTTCCTTTGCTGTCCCGCATCAGATGCCGGACGCGTGTGTTTTTCAGTTTTTTTGTCAGATCATCTGAGATCAGGGTTTTCGTCTGCAGATCGATCAAAAACAGGCCGTCATCCGTTCCCGCATAAAGCCTTCCCGCTTCCGGCAGCAGCACATTCACGGCGGTTTCTTTCATGCCTGCTTTTTTCGTGATCTGCATAAAGGGGGACGGCGAAAATTTCAGAACGCCCTGCTTCGAAGAAGTGAACCAGAAATCTCCCTGCTCATCCGTGATTGCATCAGTCACGGAAAGGGAAAAGTCCTCCATGGAAAGATCCGACACATGATCCGGTCCGTTCACCAGAAACAAACCTTTCGATGCACTGACCAGATAACCGCCTGCTTTTTCGGACCAGGCGATAGCATTGACATAGTTAAGCCCCTGCACCACAAAACCGCCTGCCGGCAGCAGTCCCTTTTCCTGATCCACGCGGAACCGGTATAAAAGGTCCGTGGTCCCTCCGACCAGCACGCCGCCGCTTCCATCACAGGCCGCAGCCGTAAAGGTCACATCATGGTCATTATTCTCCTGTGAAAAAATAAGCTCATCCCCCTGCAGCACAAACAGCTCACCGCTCTGTGTAACTCCCATGATCCGCCCGTCCCCGAGATTCTTCAGGGAATAAATGCAGCGCAGGTCCGAAAATTCATCATATACTTTGATGCTGCCATCCGAAATGCGGCAAAGCTGTGCCGTTGTGCTGATATAGATATTGCCGTCATCATCCTCGCAGACAGACCTGACAGCGTCTGCTGACAGACCATCCGGCACTGTATAAAAACTGATCTTTCCGGATTCTATATCGTAGCAGACTGCGCCGCTGTCATTCGTGCCGATCCAAAGGCGGCCGGCGCTGTCCTCAAAAAGTACCGTCACATTATTGATCCGCTGATCCAGATCCATCTGTTCAAAACTCTTGCCGTCATACCGGTATAACCCCGAATATCCTCCGGCCCATATATAGCCGTCCTGCGTCTGGGCAATGGCATTGATCTCAGCGGAAGCAAGCCCATCACCGGTACCGTATAGCACAGGGGCATACTCAGAGTTGATATCCACTATGGCCTGAACATTCTGCGAAAACGCAAGCGAGAATGCCGGCACCGCGATCAGAAACAGGAGCACGCCGACCCCGCCGCCGTCTTTTATGGTCTTTTCCTGTCTGATCTTCCTGTAGACCTGTAAAATAAACATGGTGATCAGGATGCTGATGGCTTTATCCGGCATATTGACGAGCAGTCCGCCGCAAAAACACCTGAAAGCCTTCATATTCATATAATCCGCCAGCATGATCGTCAGTGCATCGCCCCATTCATTTCCTGTCATTCCATCATTAAAATAGAGATTCAGCGGTGTGGAAACAACTGTCATGATAAAGCCCGCAAACAGCGCCGTGGCGATCATGCTAAAGGAATCGATCTTTCTGTCCCGCGGAAAAAAGAGCCCTACGGCAAGACCGCCGCAGATACTGACAAGGCAAAACCAGATCTGTCCCGGCTGGGAAAAGGCCAATATCAGATTCATCAGCGCACCTGATATAGCCCCCGCTATGGGGCCCAAAAAGACAGCGCTGATAAAGGTACCGACAGAATCCAGCCACCAGGGCAGAGACATACTTTTCGCCAGATGGCTGCCGCCCAGATTGATCGCTGTACAAAGCAGGATCAGAAAGATACTGCCGGCACTTACTTTAAATCCCCATTTTTTTGCATGGCTCTTTTTTTCCAACGATCGTTTCCCTCTTTCTTTTTGATGATAGCTATATCCATCTTATCACAAGATAAGTTTCTTTTAAACTATGAACTGCCCTCGACCAACTTCATCGGATGGGATTTTCCTGCTATCTTATTACAAAAAAACAGCCCCGGATCGCTCCGGGGCTGAAAACAGTTATTCCTTTATTTCTTAATAGTGGCTGTACATGAAGTACTTGTATCCAAGCGGGTTGGAGAAGTATCCCTGCAGCTTGTCATCGATCATGTAAAGATCGGTGTAGAAGTACAGCGGGCAGATGCAGCCTGTCTGCATCAGCATATCTTCTGCAACGTGCATCATAGCATAACGGTTCTTGGTATCTTCGCAGGTCTTGATGGTGCTGATCAGCACGTCATAGGTTTCTGCCCAGGTACCGTTATCAACCTTGGTATCATAACCGTAAGGTGTCAGGTCAAGGCTGTAACCTTTTACCTTCTCATGTGCGCCCTTACCGAACTGAACATCGTTATTGCCGGAAGCGGTTGTCCACATATCCAGGAAGCAGATCGGATCATTGTAGTCAGCCAGCCAGCCGTTTCTTGCTATGGAATACTCACCGTTCTTACGGGTGTTCAGGAAGGTTGCCCACTCCTGGTTCTCAAGGTTCATGGTAAAGCCGATGGCTGCAAATGCGCTCTGCAGATACTCGCCGATCGCCTTGTGGCCTTCGGAAGTGTTGTACAGATAAGTCAGTGTCGGTGCATCCGTGAACTTACCGGAAGCTTCATCATAGGTATAGTATTTTTTCAGGGTTTCGATCGCAGAGTTGAAATTGCTCTCAAGGGCCTCTGCAGATACATCTACATAACCGTCGAAAGAATTGGAACCTGCATTTTTGTAAAACTCAGTGCCATCTGCATCGGTCAGACCCATTGCAACGAAGGAAGAAGCAGGAACCTGTCCGCCCTGAGCAATACCGTCTACGATGTAGTTTCTGTCAAGGATCAGGGACAGTGCATTTCTGATCTCAGCTCTTGCTGCTTCTGCCTCTTCACCCTTCAGACCGCTTCCAGCAGGAAGAATGTCTTCATTGATGTTCCAGCATACATAGTAGGTACCGATCTGACCTTCGATCTTGAAGTTATCAGGATAATCAGCCTTCAGGGAAGCGATATCGTTGGTCGGTACATCATCGATCATCTTCCAGTCGCCGTTCTTGAAGTTGGTCAGCATGTTGTTTGCATCATCAGACAGATAGAAATTCAGGGTCTGCATTGTGATGGTATCAGCATCCACATAAGCATCATTTTTCTCAAGGGTGATCACAGAGTTGTGATTCCACTCTTTGATGGTGTAAGGTCCGTTGCAGACATAGGTGGAAGGATCGGTTGCCCAGCTCTCGTTGGAAACCACATCCTCTCTTACCGGGAAATATACCGGGAATGCCAAAAGCTCATTCCAGTAGGTGATCTTTCCGGAGATGGTAACCTCAAGGGTCTTGTCATCAACAGCCCTTACATTCAGTTTTGCATCCGGGTTCTTCGGATTGCCGTCATCATCCACATCCCAGACATCATCATAGCCGTCCACTACCTCAAACATGTAACCATAGTCAGCAGCCAGCTCAACGGAAGCTGCTCTCTGCCATGCAAACTCAAAATCCTGAGCGGTTACAGGCTTTCCGTCTGACCAGTTAAAGTCATCACGGATCTTGTAGGTATAGGTAACGGTTCCGTCATCGTTTACAATTCCCTCGGGAAGCTCTTCTGCTGCATCGGGAACGATCTTAAATCCTTCTCCGTCCTGCTCCCATTTTGCAAGACCGGAAAACAGATGTACCAGCATCGTTGCTCCGTCAACCGCACTGTTCAGTGCAGGATCCAGAGTATCCGGCTCGGATGCGATGCAGACACTCAGGGCATCACCTGAAGCCTCGGTATTCGTGCTCTCCTCTGTAGTTTCTTCGGTTTGTGCTGCTTCTTCAGTCTGTGCTTCTTCTTCAGCTGCTGCAATATCCTCAGCCAGTTCTTCCGGTGCATTGCCGCTCTGTGCGGAATCGCCGCAGGCTGTCAGGGATACTACCATGCT
>JAEEKC010000317.1 GCA_016282215.1 Lachnospiraceae bacterium | reverse complement strand
CCCTGTGTGATAAATGGTTCGTCGTCTACGATCAGTACTTTCATAAATGAATAACCCTTTCGGTTATGGTTCTTAGTTTATCGCTCTTCGTGCGGGATCACAAGCCGGATCTGTGTGCCGACGCCCGGGTCGGAGTCGATCTCAAAGACTGCCTTTCCATCCGTCACCAGTTTCACGCGCAAAAGGGCATTCATGATCCCGATATGAGAGCTGCCTTTTATATTCTGAATACTGACATCTTTCGCGCGGCTCCGGATATCGGCGATCGTTTCTTCATCCATGCCCATGCCGGTATCTTCCACCTCGATGGTCACGGCTTTTTCATCCCGGCTGATCCGCACAAAGATCCAGCCCGGAGACGCCTTTTTCTCCACGCCGTGTTCGCAGGCGTTTTCCACAAAGGTCACGATGGTCAGTTTCGGAATGCCGAACATCTTGCAGTCATCATCCACGGAAAGCTGATAGGAAAGCCTGTCACCGAATCTGTATTTCTGCAGTGCCAGGTAGGCCTCCACGAAATCCATCTCCTTATGGATCGGGATCTCGTCATCGCCCCAGTTTACGTAGGTGCGCTCCATCACTGCGAGCTTGCCGACCATCTGGGCGGTTTCTTTTTCTCCCTTCAAAAGGGAATGCATGCGCACGCTCTCGAGCACATTAAACAGAAAATGCGGATTGATCTGGGAATGCAGCGCCAAAAGTTCCGCCTTCTGTTTTGCCAGGTCCATCTCCTGCTCGCGGAGCCTGTCAAGATAGACGGTGTTTACCAGCTCATTCATCCGCTCAGCCATGTGATTATAGCTCTCACCGAGGCTTGTGATCTCGTCATTTCCCTCGATACCATCAATCAGCCTCATGCGCTCGCCATCCATGATGCCGAAACCGTCCTCTAAGTGCTTTACCCTCGTGATCAGCGTCCGCTCCAGAATGTAGAGCATCAGCGTCAGCATGGCGATATTGATCGCCATCATGATGAGCAGAAAAGCACCGTTTTTTACCAGAAAGGCATGGAATTTATTCTCGCTGGAAATAATGCTGATAGCCAGTTCATGACCGTACAGCGTCATGTTCTTTTTATAAGAAATATTGTTGACCCGGGGCAGGGGCTCAAAAGGTTCCTTTTCACCGGTACTGTCACGATTGGTAAAGATCAGGTTTTCATTGTCGCAGACCAGAACCTTGTCATCGATCTCCAGGTTGATCAGATCGTCCTCAAAATCACTGAAGTCAAGGTCCATGCGCAGGGCCTTCTGACAGCCGGAAAAGGTACCCATATTCATTTTCATCAGCAGGACAACCCTTCGGTTTTCCTTGATATCACCTGACATGCCCGTGCTGTACTCAAACAAAAGCATCCGGTTCGCATCGCTTGCATAGAGTGTTTGAAACCAGTCTTCATTACGGTAATGGTCCATCGTATAAAAACCGGAACCGTCCAGGATCGTCGGATTGTCTGCAAAAATGCTCACCGTCGCACCTTTGATACCCATGCTGGCGTCAAACATGGACTCGCTCCGCAGCCGATAGTACGCATCATAATAGGCATATGCGCTCTCATACTCCTCATTCAGGAAATTGTGCATCACCGCACTCTGGTAGATATTATGGGCAATGTTGGAAGGGTACTCCATATGCTTTTGCAGGGTGTACTCCACCGTATTGGCCGTCTGCTCCATCTCTTTTTCCATCTCAATGGCGACGTTCCTGTACTCATTTACCAGAATGATGGCATCCGTCACGATCATCGGAAACATCACACAGACCGCAAAGAGCAGTCGCAGTTTTTGCCGCAGCCGCAGGGCGATCAGATATTCCTTTATGCGTTTTCTCAGTTTCCTTGCCAGACTCATATGCCCTATACCGGTTTTCCTGGAGTATTAATGCAGGAATTCAAAGCCTCTCATATATCCGCATCCGTCTCCTTCAAAGGTCAGATACAGATCATGCACGCCGTCCGCAAAGTCCAGGGGCGTCTGGCCGGCGGTCCATACATTGGTTCCTTCCACCGTAATCCGTCCGAGTTCTTTTCCGTCCCAGCTGTCTTTTACGACAAAGTCACCGCCGAAGAACCCTTTGGTCCAGATCTTCAGGCCTTTTACGCCTTTGCAGTCAAAAGAGCGAAAGCCCATGGTCACGCCCTTTTTGATATAGCCGACATAACCTGTGACGAAATCGCCGTCCGCCCCGTCCTGCATGACCCTGGGCGCACCGTCGTCACCGACGTACATTTCATGCTTTTCATTAAACAGATGACAGGCAATATAGGCCGGATATTCACCGATATCCGAAAGCGGACCGCCATTCAGGCCGCAGGAGGAAAGCCGTACCTGCGGAATCTTTCCATCTTCTGTAAATGCGATCTTTTCCGCACAACCCTGCCGCGAGGTCCATGTTCCGTTTGTATGCCTGTGATAAAAAATATACCATTCATTGCCGATCTTTTCAATGCTGCCGTGATTATTTGCACCATAAGCCATGGACATTTTTGCATCTTTATAGTCCCCGATGCCGATATCGCAGTTGCTGACGATCACGCCGCCGTAGGTATAGGGTCCTTCGATCCTGTCAGAAGTCGCATAGCACAGCTCATGCATCACCTCGGAGGAATAGATGTAATAATAGATCCCGTCTCTCTTTCGGATGGAGGATGCTTCAAAAAATGCATGCCCCTCATAACCGGTGCCTTCGGAGTTCAGATCCGAGGGAACCACATATTCCGGTCCTTTTTCAATCGTCAGCATATCCGGCCCGAGCACAGTCAGCATCGCGCCCTTGCGGGACGGATCCTTATGTCCGGAAAAGCCGGTAAACATGTAGGTCTTGTCACCTTCCGTCAAAACGCCGGGATCAAACTGCGGCTCATCCCCTTCCCGGTTTCCGAGAACACTCCCATCGGGGAAGTGTACCTCGCCGAGATACTCATATTTGCCGGCAGGACTGTCGCAGACAGCAACGGAAATATGCGTCACTTTATCGAGCGCATAATACAGATAGTATCTGCCGTCCGGTCCCTGTGTCACATCCGGCGCATATAAAACCATATGTCCGCCCGCATTGGCCGGATCATCGGTCTTTCTGTAGATCACGCCTTCATAGCGCCATGCAGTCAAGTCTTCCACGGGCGCAGAGTAGCAGACATAATCATTCGGGCAGAAGGTCTTGCCGTTATAAGCGTCATGAGAGCCGAAGACATACACCCTGTCGCCGAAGACATGCGGCTCACCGTCCGGCACATACTCACAGGACGGCAGATAGGGATTGTAGGCCTGGCGGGGACGATTTACTTCCATGCCCGCCACCGGTCCTGCGCTCTCAAAATTCATCTCATTTCTTTCATCTAATGTATAGGGCTTCCACAAAGGCTGCGCGCTGCCGTCGTTATCCGTACAGTTCGGATCCCCCGTCTTGACAAACGCCGTCAGGTAATTGCACATTTTTCTTGCCAGGTCAAAATGATGTCCCTGGTACGCGCGGTTGCAGCGGATCAGCGTCTCAAAGAAAAACCACAGGTCACAGGAATGGAAGCACCCCGGATTGTCGCCGTTCCTTCCCGGGATATCGGGGCTGAAACGATAATAGTACAGCTTTGCATCCGGCCGTTTTTCAAGTGTTTCCGCGAAGATCCCTTTCACGGAATTTTCCACCACGTTAAAGCCGTTTATGATAAACTCATCTACCGTATTTCCACTGATCACGGGAACAGGTGCGCAGTCGCCGTCAATAAACTGCTGATAGGCATCTCCCGTGCAAAAATGTCCGTCGATCATACCGGCAAAGAAAGGATGGTCCTCGCGGTATTTCGCATATTTGTCGCGGATCGTGATCGCATCGAGCTGCCTGGCCTCTTCGAGAGAGCTTACGCCAAGGAAGGAAAAAAAGTCCGCTCCGCGTTTTTCCGCCTCGGAAAGTATCGGCGGTTTGAACAGATCATCTGCCGCATGTTCTTCGTCAAAGCGGATCATGCCGGAAAGGACAACGGCGCCTTTGATGATGTCGAAATTATCTTTGCAGGTCAGCTGGTTGATCACGCTGCACCCGCCGGCGCTCTGGCCTGCGATCACGATCCTGTCCGGATCACCGCCGAACGCGGCAATATTACGATACACCCAATGAAGACCTGCCTTCTGATCCAAAAATCCGAAATTGCCGGGTGCATCCGGCGCTTCTTTCGTGATCTCCTCATGGGATAAAAAGCCCAGCGCGCCGAGGCGGTAGTTTACGCTGACCACCACAATGCCTCTCGAAGCCAGACGCTCTGCGTCAAATTCCATCTCCGCCGTATAGCCCCACTGAAAACCGCCGCCGAAGATCCAGAACAGCACCGGCAGTTTTTCATCTGCCGATTTCGCCGGCGTCCAGACATTTAAGTACAGACAGTCTTCATCCATAGGGATATCGCAGTCCACATGCCACTCACGGCAATACAGGTCATCGCCCATACCCGGTGTATCCTGAACGGAGATCGGGCCGAAACTGTAGCATTCCCTGATGCCTTCCCAGTTCTCCGCCGGTTGCGGTGCGCGCCAGCGATTTTTCCCCACAGGCGGCGCAGCAAACGGGATCCCCTTATAGACCGTGATCCTCGCATCCGTTCCCTGCAAGCCTTTGACCATACCGTTTTCTGTCTTTGCCGTTCGATTCATGATATCTCCTATCTTCTTTCGATTTCCAAAAGGTGTCAATGGGGACGGTTCTTTTTGACACCCTGTTTCTCAAGGGTGTCAAAAAGAACCGTCCCCATTGACACCCACACAAAAAAGACTGCGCATACAAAGGTTATTGTAGCGCAGCCTCTTTTTCCCTTCACCCTTATAACAATGCACAAATACCCGAAGTTTTTTATCTCTCCGAACTTCCTTAAAAACCAAGTTCGCGGATGGCAGTCACCAGATTCCTTCCGTAAACCTCGCAGCCAAGGCAGTTCGGATGCAGGTTGTCCAGATAGTATTCCGGCAGGTGGGGCACCAGTTTCATGCCGTCCACGATCTTCACATTCGGATAGCCCGCGGCGATCTTTTTGATCTTCTCGCAATAAGCCATCAGCGTGGGAACCCCTTCCATGTTGTCACCGCGCCACAACGGCGAAATGCACAGCACAGGGATGTCACGGCCGTAGATCTCCATCAGTTTTTCATAATACTCTTCCACCGGTGTCATGGTCTCATCACCGTACTGATTCGTGCCGAGCGCCACGATGATCTTGTCCGGCTGATAATCATTCATCTTCATCAGGGAACCTTTATCATAAACATAACCGCCGATCCCCAGATTCAGGATATCATAGTTCAAAAGTCTGTTTGCCACGCTCACATAGGTCTGAGCGCTGCGGAGCGGTCCGAATCCCTGGGTGATGGAATCACCGAGCCAGAGGACTTTTTCATTTTTCATTGCCGGTTTCACCGGTGCGTCGATGGTAAAATTCTTCACCAGCACCGTGGCATCCGCAGGCAGATACACGATCACAGATTTCTTTTCGCCGTCCGGCAGGTTCCATTTGATCGTACCCTCTTTTTCCATATCCTTGACGTACAGGATCTCGGTGATCAGCCCGTCCACGCACAGCTCAAAGGAATCCTGGGAGCCTTCCCAGATGATCTTGTAATCAAAAGAAAGCTGTTTTGCATCCGTGGTAAATTCAAAGGTCTTGGCTGTCGATGCCGTGCATCTTTCATAGAAAAAGACATCGAGCTTGTCAAAGTAATCGATCTGCGGCTTCGAATACTGAAAAGCCTGCAGATACCCGTCCTCCGTCTCCTCAAAAAAGAGCGCGCCAAAGTAAATCTCCTGTAATTGTTCGTTTGTCAGTGTCATGATGTTTTCCCTCCAATAATTTCATAATGTCAATGGTTGTCAGTGGGGACGGTTCTTTTT
>JAEEKC010000316.1 GCA_016282215.1 Lachnospiraceae bacterium | reverse complement strand
GCTCTTTCAAAAATGCACCGCTGTGGTCCTCCTTCAGCTGCGTATTGATAGCTTTTACCAGCTCAAAGATCACTGAGATCGCATCCGCGGTATTGCAGTCATCATCCATGGCCTCATCAAATCGCTTTACAAATTCCTTCGATTGCTCCAAAAGCGCCTTTTCCTCTTCGCTGACCGTGCCTTCTTCTTTTTGCGCGATCACAAAATCCAGGGAAGAAGCGCAGGTTGTGATCCTCTCTAATGAAGTCTTAGCAGCCTTCATCAGCTCCGCCGAGAAATTCAGCGGGCTTCTGTAATGCGCCGACAGCATAAAGAACCGCAGCACCTGCAGATCGTATTTTTCGCTGATATCCCTGACGGTAAAGAAGTTGCCGAGGGATTTGCTCATCTTCTGATTATCGATATTCAAAAAGCCGTTATGCATCCAGTAATGGGCAAAGGGTACGCCGTTCGCCGCCTCCGACTGCGCGATCTCATTCTCATGATGCGGGAAGATCAGGTCCTCGCCGCCTGCATGAATATCAATGGTATCGCCCAGATAATGCTTGCTCATGACAGAGCACTCGATATGCCAGCCCGGACGGCCTTCGCACCAGGGTGACTCCCAGAAAGGCTCTCCTTCTTTTTTCGGCTTCCAGAGCACGAAATCGAGAGGATCTTCTTTCTGATCCTCACCGGTCACCAAAAGCGAACGGCCGCCGCTTTGGAGGTCATCTAAGTTTTTGTGGGACAGTTTTCCGTATTCCGCGAAAGAACGCGTCCGATAATATACCGTTCCGTCCGCTGCCACATAAGCATATCCTTTGTCGATCAGCGTCTGTATCATATCGATCATGCCGCCGATCTCTTCCGTCGCCTTCGGATGGGTCGTGGCCGGCCGTACATTCAGGCCCTGCATATCCTTTTTGCATTCCTCTATATATCGTTCGCTGATCACAGAGGCATCCACGCCTTCCGCATTGGCCGCCTTGATGATCTTGTCGTCCACGTCGGTAAAGTTGGAAACATAGTTTACTTTGTATCCCTTATGCTCCATATATCTGCGGAAGGTATCAAATACGATCATCGGCCTTGCATTTCCGATATGGATCAGATTATATACGGTAGGGCCGCATACATACATGGACACCTCCCCTTCTTTCAGGGGTTTAAAATCCTGCTTTGTTTTCGTCAGTGTGTTATAGATTCTCATTTATCCCATCCTCCGAATTATTATAGTCTTTTATTGATAGTATTTACTCCGCGTCTCCCCTTCGTTTCCGGGTCTTTTGACTCAGACGCAATTTGCGATTCGCAAAAGACCCGGAAACCTTCGGTGCGCCGCTCACAGATTATTCATTATCAAATTATCGACC
Source organism: Lachnospiraceae bacterium (assembly GCA_016282215.1). Classification (GTDB taxonomy): domain Bacteria; phylum Bacillota; class Clostridia; order Lachnospirales; family Lachnospiraceae; genus RGIG7926. The sequence continues at coordinate 8,046 of JAEEKC010000316.1, read as the reverse complement.
TCATATATACATGCCGGGCACGGCACTACGGTCTGTTGTCATTCCTGATCTTGCGGCTGCCTCACCGCTGCGCAGCCCGGACAGCCCGCGCAGGAGCGCACCTGATTGGTCACATCCTCCGCCACAAGGTAAGACGGCGCAACCAGCATACAGATCGCCTGCGAACTGATCCCCTCCATATTTCCGGTAAATCCAAGACCCTCTTCGGTTGTTGCCTTGACATTTACCTGCGTGATATCGATCTGAAGCGCCTTCGCGATATTCTCGCGCATCTGATCGATATAGGGCCGCATCTTCGGTTTCTGTGCAATGATCGTGGCATCGATGTTTTCAACAAAATAGCCTGCCTCTTCCACCTTCCTGCCCACTTCTTCCAGAAGCTTCATGCTGGAGATCCCTTTGTATGCATTATCCGTATCCGGGAAATGCTTTCCGATATCTCCAAGGGCGGCTGCACCAAGCATTGCATCCATAATGGCATGCAGCAGTACATCGGCGTCAGAATGACCTACCAGCCCCAGCTCATAGGGAATCTCCACTCCACCGATGATCAGTTTTCTGTCAGGACCGAGTTTATGTACATCATAGCCCATTCCAATGCGCATTGTCTCATCCTCCTGTTAATGCTCTGCCTACTGTTAACCCCATCATCATACTATATCAACATTTCCCTATTTCCGCAAGGGTGTCAATGGGGGTGTCATTGGGGACGGTTCTCTCTGACAACCTTGAAAAACAGGTTGTCACAGAGAACCGTCCCCACCTGACCCACCTGACACCGAACCGTCCCCATTGACACCCATACTTTAGCTATAGCTATACATCATTTATATCAGCCTATTATCCTGGCAGACATATTCCTTTACAATACAAAACACAGCGAAAGCACGTTTTGGTTAAAACAATGATAAACTTTGAGGGGATTTGTTATGGCAGAACTAAACTTGAAAGAGATCGGAGCCAGGATCCGGGAACGTCGAAATTCCGTCGGCGTCACACAAAGCTATGTGGCGCAGAAAATCGATGTCGAACCATCACATGTCTGTAACATTGAGTGCGGACGTGCAAAACCTTCTTTGGAACTGATCGTCCAGATCGCCAATGCATTAGACTGCACAGTCGATTATTTCCTAGCCGGTGAATACAAAAAAAGCACGGTCAGGAAAGCTTTATCGGAAGAATCCTGCTATGGCAGGATCACGGACAAACTCGCCGGGTGCAGCCCGGATAAAATGGAACGGATTGAAAAAATGATGGATCTGCTGTAATAAAAAAACGGCCCTGCAAAAGCAGAGCCGTTTTTCGTATCAGTCATAATGATCTTATGCTTTCTTCTGTCCCTGTTTCTGGAAGGTCTGAATGCCTTCAACTACCAGGACCACAGCAAGAACTGCCATAGCCAGCGCAAAGATCAGCTGGAACCAGTCGCCCCATGCTGCCGTAGAATCGGGAACCATGCCAGCGATCAGTTTGCACTTGTTGATGATGGTAAGCACAAGGCTGGTCAGGGTTGCGCAAAGCATGAATACCATGGGAACGAAGAACATCTTGTTGTTCTTTCCGACTTCACCGAGCCATGCGCAGACAGCCAGAAGCGCGATACCTGCAAGCAGCTGGTTTGCTGCACCGAACAGACCCCAGATCGCTGCCAGCTTCAGTCCGCCGAGGATACAGCCGATCACTACCATGAAGGTGGTGCCAAAGAGCGGATGCGCCAGAACTTTTCTGATGCCGGTTGCATCTTTCCAAGTTGCTTCATCTTCATTTAAGAAAAGCTCTGAGAACATGAAACGGGAAAGTCTTGTACCGGTGTCAAGGGATGTCAGTGCGAATACGGAAACAGCCAGTGTCAAAAGTGCGGAGATCGTATTGTAGATCGTTGATCCTTCAGCGCCGAACATGATAGCGATACCGCCACCGAATGCTGCGGAAGGTGAACCGAACTCACCGGCTGTATATTTGGAATAAACCATGCCGACTGCGATCAGGGAAACGATACCGAGAGCAGATTCGATCAACATAGAACCGTAACCGATCGGCTTCGCATCTTTCTCATTACGCAGCTGCTTGGATGAAGTACCCGTAGAGATCAGCGAATGGAAACCGGAGCAGGCGCCGCAGGCAACCGTGATGAACAGTGCCGGGAACATGGTTCCGATCCCTGTCTTCCAGCCTGTTGCTACCGGCATTGCAAACGTAGCATTTCCGGTAAAAGCATTGGATACGATACCGATCACTGCCAGCGCCATCATCGCATAAAGCAGGAAGCTGGACAGATAATCACGGGGCTGCAGCAGGATCCATACCGGAACCAGCGAAGCAACCACGATATAAACACCGATGAATACGATCCATGCGGTACGACCCATGACAAAACCACATTTCAGACCGATGATGGTGATGATCACAATACCGATCACACCAGCGATGGATGCGGGAAGTGTCTTCACGTTCAGTTTGTTGGTAACATAGCCGTAAATAACGGCCATCAGGATGAACAACAGCGAGATCATTGCCGTTGTCTGGTTGTTGGTCGGTGCTCCGGTAAATCCGAATCCGCCTTCCTCAGTAAAGAAGGTACCCGCTACGACGTTCACGAACGAAGCGATAACCAGGATCAGCACAAGAAGCGCAAAGATGATGAACAGCTTTTTCGCTCTTTTGCCCATCGTATCATTGATGATCTCTCCCAAAGATTTTCCGTCGTGACGAATGGATGCAAACAGGGAACCGAAGTCCTGTAAACCGCCGAAGAAAATACCACCGATCACACACCACAGAAATACGGGAAGCCATCCGAATACAGACGCCTGGATCGGTCCGTTGATGGGGCCGGCACCGGCGATGGATGAAAAGTGATGTCCCATCAGCACGGCAGGAGGCGCTGCTACGTAATCGACACCGTCCTCTTTCTCGATGGCCGGCGTCTTCCTCGAAGGATCGATCCCCCACTGCTTTGCAAGCCATGATCCGTAAACAATGTAACCGACCACGAGACAAGCGATTGCAGCTAAGATAATCAGTAATGCAGTCATGTTTCCTCTCCTCTTTTCTTTTTAAGATTTTTGTGACTTACTCTTTTGTATCACTTGTTGAACGAATTCAGAAAGATCCCTGCCCCGGCGGTTTGTTAGGACAGTTTTCGTTCCGGATTCGATTACAACCAACCTGTAATTCGTGAACCCCCATAAACCAAACTTATAGTTCTTTGAATGATTGAGTTTCTTGATCGCATCCCTGATTCCCTCTGCGACCTTGTCCGTGATCACGATCAGCGCGATATCTGTATTTTTATGGTCCTGATCAGGCTTTACCCTCGAAAGCCCCTCCTCCCAGGCACGCTGATCAAGTTGCACCAGTTCTTGCTCACTGAGCTGCTCACGCAGGGCAAAAAACACGTATTCATAAGAATTCACGCTTGCCACTTTTGCGGCTTTGACCAAAAAATACTGCCTTGCTTCGTTGGAAAAAAAACCTTCTGCGTCAAAAGGCTGCGCTGCTCCCTCCTGCTTGATATTATAATAGCCGCCATATGCGTCCAGCAGCGCATCAAAAACTTCCGGATTACTCATGGTGCTGCAAAATTCCCTTCCGGCACGGTGCTTTTTAATTCTTTCATCAGCATCTGCGCCGCTTTTTTCCCGGGAAGCTGGACTTCGATCAGTTCCTTTTCACCATCCGCAACCACCAGGTACTCAAATTCCATCTCTCCGTTTTCGCAGCACATCATGGCATTAACGCTACGGATCCTGCGAAAGATACGATCAGCATCCCGATAGGCAATATAATAGACGGAAAAACCCTTTTTCACAAACAGGTGCTCCGTTCCTATCGCCGCTACCCCATAACTATGGGCCGCCTTATATTCCTGCGCGAGCGTCTCGGTTTTCTCTGCGGCATTGCCGCTCAATCGTTTAAACTTCATATCGAAAATTTTACACCCGACGCGGGATTTTTGCAAGACTCCGCATTTTCAAAAAACTTGTTGACAAATCCCATACCTTCATTGTATACTTTCATAGTCGGTTAAAACAAACCGCATTCATGGGGTCTTAGCTCAGCTGGGAGAGCATCTGCCTTACAAGCAGAGGGTCATAGGTTCGAGCCCTATAGGCCCCATATTTTTCGCAAAGTTATTCACCTGAACCTTTGCGATATGGCGAGGTAGCTCAGTTGGCGAGAGCACACGGTTCATACCCGTGGTGTCGGGGGTTCAAATCCCTCCCTCGCTACGAAAAAACGACATCTGCGGATGTCGTTTTTTATTTCTGTCTGCCTCTCTTTCTGAATAATCCATCCCCCGCTTCTTTTTCTACCGGCCTTTGCGACTTTTTCTCCGATCCTCATGGGTCTGATAAAAAGCCTTCTTATCCTCGTACATCGCGGCATCAGCCCTGTTAAACACCGCATTAAAGTCTGCATCCTTTTCCGGATCATATACTGCGCAGCCGGCCGAAACGGCGATACTTAAAGTTTCCTTACAAAAGATCTTATCTTCCCTGCTGATCTTCGCCAGCTTTTCCTTCAGCGCCGTGATCTTTTCTTTCGGATTGTCTTCCTGCAGGATCCCCACAAACTCATCGCCGCCGATCCGGTACAGTTTCGCATCCGGAAAAATCTCTCTGATGGTGTCGGAGATCAGGGATATCACCCTGTCTCCTTCTTCATGTCCGTAATCATCATTGATGATCTTGAGCTGGTTAACATCAAATACGGCTATCGAAAACTCCGCATTCCCGCTTATGATCTTTTCTTCCAGACGTTTTACCCTGTCCCGGTAGGCTGTCCTGTTTTCGAGCCCCGTCAATCCATCCAGATAAGCATGGGACCTGATCATGGTAATCTGATCGCTCAGCTTGTTCTGCATCATGCGGATCCTGTCACCGAGGATCACGATCTCATCTTTCACACCGTTATCATCGTCATAGATCTCATAGGTTTCAAACATTCCCGCTGCAGGCGCTGCTCCGCCAGTTTCATCATTCCCGGTCTCCGGGGCCACTTCCCGGATCAGTGTCTCAATACCTTCCGAAAGCCCGTTCATTTCCTTATACAGCCGTGAAAAACTCTGTTTGTACTTCCCGGCGATCAGCACTGCAATGGTAATACTGAAAATAAGTGCGATAAAGATGATGACCACCGTTGTCCATACCAGCAAAGAAACCTGATGCTCAAACCATGCTGCCGAGAAATCCACGGCAACGATAGCGGCTACCCGGCCGGCAGAATCATAAACCGGCGAATAAGCACTGTAAAACCTGCCCCAGGCATCCTGATAAGGATCTTTATCCACAGAAGGCGTCCCCAGGCTCGCCTGATACAGTGCTTCCGTATAAACAATGGGAGATCCGAATTCGCCGGGATCCTCCACTGTCGGATCAATGCTGAAAACAAAATTCTTATTTCCCAGATCCTTGATACAATAGATATATTCCAATTCAATGTTATCCTGGAAATAGGTCAGTGTTTTCAAGGCCGCCTGATACTCCGGCGTATCCGCATCCTCCGCCTGCAGCCTTTCAAGAACTTCTCCGTCCAGCATAGCCGCAGCCGTATTGGCAATATCCAGCATACGGTCCCGGATCAGTTTACGCATTGCGTTTGCCGACTGCCTGGTCAGCAAAATACCGAGGACTGCATTCAGGGCAACCAGCAGTATACATACCAGGATCAGATATTTACTTGCATGAAAAAACTTTTTCATAATAATGAATTCTCATTTATATCATTCGCAGTCCCAAATCTCCATTCGCATTTTCGTCTGCTTCGCAGACTTTCCAAATGCTCATGTCGTTTGGGTTCCTGCTTCGCAGGAATCAGACAGCCCGTGATTTTCCTTCGCCCGTGCAAGCACGGCTCCGTCAATCACGTTCTGTCTGCCTGCAAATAGTCACTTTGATTCGTCACATTTTTTCAGGAGCGCTAAACCCAAGCAGGTCGATTGCAGTCGTGAATACCCGCTCTGTCAGGCGGAGCAGATGGATATACCCCTTCTGCTTTGTCTCATCCGTCTCACCCAGGATCCGGGTGCTGTGATAGAACCGGTTACATGCATTGGCCAGTTCATAGACATAAGCGCAGATCTTATGGGGCGCCAGCTCTTCATAGGCACCTACCGCTACCGCGCCAAAGCGGGACAGCACGAGGGCCAGTTCTTTTTCTTCCGCAGAATTCATCGATGCGATGGTCATCTCCTGCGCTACCTCTTTTCCGCTCTTTTCATATTTTGCCAGAATGGAACGAATACGTACAATGGTATAAAGGATATACGGACCGGTGTCTCCCTCAAACGAAGTAAAGCGGTCGATATCAAAAATATAATCCTTTGCCGCCTGATTGGACAGATCGCCGTATTTGATGGCGGAAAGCGCAACGATGTTTGCGATCTTTTCCGCTTCAGCCATAGCCATGCCTTCTGCTTCGCTCCCCACATCTTCGCCGTTGCTTCCGCCGGCATTTTTATTATCCAGGATCTTTTTCAGCATGGTCTCCCTGATCTGGCCAATCAGGTCGGAGAGGCGCATAACGCCACCTTCCCTTGTCTTATAGGGCTTGCCGTCTTTTCCGTTGACGGTACCGAAACCAAGGAAGAAAAGATCCGTGTCATCATCCACGATCCGGCTCTTCTTTGCCGCGCGGAAGATCTGCTCGAAATACAGGGACTGCCGTTTATCTACTACATAGATCACCTGATCCGGCTGATCCTGCTCCCTTCTCATCTCCAGCGTTGCCAGATCCGTGGTATTGTAAAGCGAAGCGCCGTCAGACTTTAAAACCATGCAGGGCGGCATCTGTTTCGTATCGCTTTCCTCTGCCACATCGATGACCAGAGCTCCTTCGGAAAGATGCGCATAGCCTTCATCTTTTAAACGCTTCACCATGGCAGGGATCCTGTCATGTACGGTGGATTCACCATTCCAGTATTCAAAGTCCACATCCAGGTTTTCGTAATTCTTCTTCATATCCGCAACGGAAACCGCCATGATATGGTCCCAGAGTGCGCGATAGCCTCTCTGGCCATCCTGCAGCCGTTTGGTGCATTCCATGGCCTTTGCCTTATAAGCATCGCCCTCTGCCTTGCGCGGCGCGAATTCTTCATCGCTTTCGTCTTTACCCTGCTTCGGATTTGCCTTACCGCTGGCTGTCGGGTAGATCTCCTCGAGCTCACTGATGGTAAAGGGCGCCTCCTTCGGATACTCCCCTTCGAAGCTTTCATCAAAATAGGGCAGCTCAGGTTTGCGTTCCTTCAGCTCACAGATGATCAGCCCCATCTGCAGCCCCCAGTCGCCCATATGGATGTCGCCGAGTACGTCGTTGCCCATATAGCGAAGGATGCGTTTTATGCTCTCGCCGATGACCGCCGAACGGAGATGTCCTACGTGAAGCGGTTTGGCGACGTTCGGTCCGCCGTAATCGATCATGATCTTCTTTTTTTCCGGATCCGGCTCCAGTCCGAACCGGGTATCCTTCATCATATCGTTCACGTAATCCGTCAGGAACTCCGGTGAGACCTTCAGATTGATAAAGCCGGGCTTCACCGCCTCGGCAAACTCGAATCTGGCATCAGCGGCCAGGACCGCGCATACGTCCTCCGCGATCATAAGCGGCGCCTTATGATACAGTTTCGCACCGCGCATCGCGCCGTTGCACTGGAATTCGCAAAGGTCCGGGCGGTTCGACTTCGAAACGCTTCCCAGCTCAGCGTCGTATCCGGCTTTTTCGAAAGCCTCCTTTACGGATCCCTCCAGCAAAGTCAAAAATGATTTCATTCGTCGTTCTCCTTTGTCAGCAAAGTCATACCAATTTTTAATTTTTGTTGTAATTCCAACATAATAACCGGACGCCGTCCGTTCCGCGTCCGCTCATTTCAACAGCAGTTTAAAATGATTCTTACGGAATTCCAGGATCCCTTCCGAAGCCATCAGGCTCAACTCGTGGGACAGGACGCTCCGGTTAACGCAAAGATAATTCGCCATTTCCTCCCGGTTGAACGGGATATCGAATTCCGTTTTCTCCCGCTTGTCGCTCTGGGAATACAGATAAGTC
>JAEEKC010000315.1 GCA_016282215.1 Lachnospiraceae bacterium | reverse complement strand
CAAGGGCGGAGGATAACAGGTCGGACAAGAGCACATTCATCTCATCTGTCTTATGCCTGATGGTTTCGATCTTTCCAAGCACATAGGCATCTTTGACTTTTACCTCCAACACCTCACAGATCACGCGGATCCCGGATACCGGAGATTTTAAGTCATGGCTGAGAGAGGCCACCAATTCTTTTTCTTTCATTTTCAGGGCGATCTCTCTGCTTCTCGCTGCCCGAAGTTCTTCCCTCATCAGGTCAAAACTCTCGGTAAAAAGACCGAACATATTATTCTGTTCCATGAGAAGCGGTTCATCGAGATTTCCCTGCGCGATCTGCGAAGCAAATTCTTTCAGCCGCCGAAAAGGGCGGATCACATTTCGGTTGATATACCATAGAAACGAGCCATAAGAAGCAATGATCAACAGCATGAGAAAGCCCGTGATCAAAAGGATCCTGCGTAAAAGATGTGTATAATCCGCCTTTGCCGGATGTGGCATGACCAGCGTTCCCAAAAACCGTTCCCCGTCCGTGATCGGCATGCACAGCATATCCCTGCCGACAGCATCCAACGCAGAGCCTATGCCTTTGAATGTTTTTTCATCCGACTGATACATGATGCCGCCATCCGCCGAAAGAAGCATGACATCAGCATCCGCAAACTCAGCGTCGAGCACCTGCGGATCGTCAATATGCTCCCTTGCCGTCTGCACATAATCATTGAGCATGACCATATCCACCGGCCGGTTTTTATAAGAAAAAGCCGTCACACCGACTGCGATCAGGGCGATGAGCAGGATCAGCGTTTCGGCTATGATGAATTTTGAAAATGTCTGTTTCACTCGATCATATATCCCACGCCCCAGACCGTCTGAATGATCTCAGGGTTTTTCGGGTCCTTTTCTATTTTTTCCCGCAACCGCCTTGCGTGTACAGCCAGCGTCCCTTCGCCGACAAAGTCGTCTTCCCAGACACTGTCAAGCAGTTCGTCCTTTGTCACCACGCGGCCCCTGTTCTTTGCCAGATACAAAAACATCTTGTATTCCATCACCTTCAGGGGGATCGTCTCTTCGTTCCTCTGCAGTTTATGCGTATCGGTATCCAGGATCAGGTCATCCGTGATCACGATCCGGCCGCCTTCCTGCGCTGCCTCGGCCGCCTGCGTCTGCTGTCCAGCCGCCTTTGCCGCTTCCGTAGCCTTTTCATAGCGGGCCAGCACGGCCTTTACTTTTGCTAAAAGGATGTTCAGGGAAAAGGGCTTGCTGATATAATCGTCGCCGCCGATGGAAAGTGCCATCAGCACGTTGTCATCGCTTTTTCTCGCGCTGATGAAAAAGATGGGCATATCATAATCTTCCCGGATCCGCTTGCAAAGCTCAAAGCCGGATTTTTCTCCGAGGTTGATATCAAGCAGGATCAGGGACACTTCGTTTTCTTCCAGAAAAGTGATCGCCTCATCATAGTTTGTCACATAGGATGTGGGCACTTCAAACACGTTAAAGTATTCTGCTGTATTCTCTGCGATCGTGACATCATCATCTACGATCAAAACCTTCGTATCCATGATTCTTGCTCCCATATTTCCTGAGAATTACTCATACAGCTCCACCATCATCTTGCATCCAAGCGCTTCGCACTCTATTGTCTGTGAATCCATTAAGACTATGAATGGTAACTCTTACTGTGCAAAAAAGACCACAGACATTATATCATCTCTGTAGTCTTTTCTCCATAACTTTATGATTTGACAATACTTACATTTACGCTCTCTCCCGTCTCTCCCACAAAGACGATCATTCCGTTTTCGGGAAGGGGTACCTTGTCTCCGTATCCTTTCATATAACTCGAATACTTTAGGTTCTCATACCGGTCATAGACACAGACCGATGCACCTTCGGGAATCTCAAGGTGAAGTGTAACATCCTTTACATCCTCAAGTTTATACCAGCTTGCCTCGCCGGTCGTCAGCTCCACTTTTTTAATATCATCCGTCCAAACCGGAATACTCTTTTCCGAAAGATACCGATAGCCGATTTCATCCATGTTCAAATACTCTTTCCCGTCTATGGTTTCCATGGAAAGATTGCTCAGGTCTCTCGAAGCGGTACCTGGAAGGATCGTCTCATAACCGGCATGGTTTTCATCCTTCATCACATAACCGTTCACAAAGCCTTTTGCAGCCTCATTTGTCTGCAGCGTCAGACTGTGGTTCTCAATCAGATAGAAGATATCCGAAGCCCGGCCGCTTACGCAGTAGTAACTGCTGCCGCTGCGCGCATCCCAGGCACTTTGTGTCTTTTCATCAACGCCTGTATCCGATATTTGATACATAATAAGTCCCATATTCGGTTCCGCCAGATAAACCTGACCATCATGCTCTTCAAAAGTCAGAGACTGCAGTGGCTGCGAAAGGATTGCCTTGCCCGATGCCACATCACCATCCATCTTCACAAAACTGCCGTCCTTTGCGGCCATATACTGCTCTTCAAATTCCGGATCGGAAGTAAGGGATGTCACCAGCATATAGCGCTCATCCGGGAAGCTGATGCGTATCGTTTTTTGCATATCGGCATACACACCTGCGTAGGAAAGATACTCTTCCGGAACCCGGTCCACCAGCTGCGGTTTTTCTTTCTCCGGATGCTCTACATTGATACCCTGGTCAGCCAGCGCGATATCCATCAGTTTCAGGGCGATGGACTCATCCAGGCCGCTGTCTCCGCCACCGGAAAGAACTGCCACGCTGATCTTTTCATCCGGTGCAACCACAAGACTGCCATGCTGGAACATGGTGTCGCCTCCCTTGGACAGAACGGTCACGCCCGCATTCTCGTAATCCTTTTTTCCGACACTGTCCCAACCAAGTCCGAAGTTTTCCCTGCTCTCTCCCGCCTGATTGTTTGTCGCCATTTCCTTTTTTGACACCTCGGAAAGCAGCACATTGTTTCCTGTAAAGAAAGCTGTTCCGAAAGCGCTTACATCTGCCGCATCTGCCATGATGCCGCCTGCACCGATCAGCTGCGGACACTCATTTGCGATCTTTAAATTATCTCTTATATAAACCGGCTCATGTTTTT
>JAEEKC010000314.1 GCA_016282215.1 Lachnospiraceae bacterium | reverse complement strand
GGATCAGGTCATCTGCCGTCACATTACCCTGCTCCGTTTCCAAGGCATCCGCCGCATCTTCGGCGATCTCCGGTTCTTCACCGTTTGCCAGCATCTCGGCAGTCTGCGCCTCGGCTGCCTGCGCCTGCGCAATATCGGAAAGTGCCTCGTTATGCGCTTTTGCCATTGCCTCTAAATAGGTTTTGTTATACAGAAAAACCGCCGTTTCATAAGACAGCGGATATGCCACCTGTTTCCCGCGGCAGGTAACAGCCCGCAGTGAAACAGCCGGGAAATGCTGTTCATCCAGTCCCGATAGCATCTCGTCCACCGGAACGGCAATTCCCATCAGATATGCTTTTTCCAGGGTATCATCCGTTGTCAGGAACAGATCCGGCATCGGCTCTTCTGCATTTTCCCTGACAGATGCTTCATAAATGTTCTCTAGATACTCCGCACGCTCAGCAAGCACCGGAAGGATTCTGACATCTTCATGGGCAGCCATATACTGCTCAGCGCGCTTTTGCAGATAGTCCGTCATATCCTCATCCGTGTACCAGATGCGGATCGTCTGCTTTTGTGCAGAAAACAGGGACGGTGACTGACTATCTTCGGGCGCCGGATCAGGCTGACCTGCGCTATCATCTGTTGCGGTCATTTTCCCGGCCCCCGATGCAACATTTTCCGTCTGATCGGAAACAGCCTCGCCGCCGGCGTTTTTCCCGCCTTTTGCAAGAACGCCCGATATGTTGGCACCCTGCCATACCCAGAGCAGCATCGCCATCACGAGGATGACTGACCATATCCTTTTATTCATGAAAGGCATTCCTCCAGGATATCGATCATTTCATCCACGTCTTCTTTTTCGATCACAAGAGGCGGCACAAACCGAATGATATTTGTACCGGCATTGATCAGGACCAGTCCTTTCTCAAGACACTTCAACAAGATCGGACCCACTTCACAGGAAAACTCCAGGCCCTGCATCAGACCGATCCCCCTGCGCTCTACGATCTGATCATGCTTCGCGGCAAGTGCGTCGAGTTTTTCGGTCAGATACTCACCGACCTCTTTCACATGATCCGTCAGATTTCTTTTTTCAAACAGATCCAGCACTGTGGAAATCGCCCTGCACACAAGGGGGTTGCCGCCGTAAGTGCTGCCGTGGTCACCCGCGACCAGAGAGGCCTTCGCCACTTTTTCCGTCATCATAAATGCACCGACCGGCACACCGCAGCCCAGCGCTTTGGCCGTTGCCATCACATCGGGCCGTACACCGTAAAGCTGCCACGCAAACATGGCGCCGCAGCGTCCCATGCCACACTGGATCTCATCAAACATCAGCAGGATATCTTTTTCATCGCAAAGCTTACGGAGCTTTTGCAAAAACTCCCCGTCTGCCGGATGGATCCCGCCTTCCCCCTGCACCGTTTCAAGCAGGATGGCGCAGGTCTTGTCATTGACAAGCGCAAGCACACTGTCAAAATCGTTCATGGTTGCGAATCTGATATTGCCGATCATCGGCTCAAAGGCTTCCCGGTAATGTGCATTTCCCGTCACGGAAAGCGCGCCCATGGTCCTGCCGTGGAAGGAATGATCCATGGCGATGATCTCATGGTCGGTGCTGCCGTCCTTCAGATAGGCGTATTTCCTGGCAGTTTTGATCACGCCCTCAATGGCTTCCGCACCACTGTTTGTAAAAAACACCCGGTCCATCTGTGCAACCTTTGTCAGCTTAGTCGCAGCTTCCATGGCCGGCACCGAGTAATAATAATTCGAGATATGCGTTACTTTCCTGACCTGATCGCTGAGTGCATCGATCAGTTCCTTTTCCAGCTCTGCATCACCGTACCCAAGCGCATTGACTGCAATGCCGGCACAAAAATCCAGATACGCCTTACCGTCCGTATCATAAAGATGCACGCCCTGACCATGATCAAACACGATCTGATACCTGTTATATGTATGAAGCAGTGACTGCTCCGCTTTATCGATGTATTCCTGCATTTTTCTCCTCCAAATTTACCGCTAATGTACTATGCCATCTCATCTTCATCCCGCACGATCGCCGTACCGATCCCTTCGTCCGTGAAGAACTCCAAAAGTAAGCAATGGGCAACTCTTCCGTCCAGAATATGCACTCTGCCGACACCGCTTCGAACCGCTTCCACGCAGCCTGAAAGTTTCGGAAGCATGCCCCCGCCGATCAGTCCGCTGCCAACCAGATCTTCTGCCTGATCCACCGTCAGTCTTGAAATAAAACTGTCCGGATCATTGATGTCTTTGTACAGCCCTTCAATATCCGTCAGGAAGGCCAGTTTTTCCGCACCAACTGCCTTGGCTACTGCGCATGCCGCGTCATCGGCATTGATATTGTAAGAAGCATAATCATCTCCGAGACCGATAGGCGCCACGATGGGAAGAAAATCCTTCTCCAAAAGATCAAACAAAATCTTCGGATCTGCTGCCTTGACTTCGCCCACGAAACCGATATCCTGTCCGTCGGAAAGCTTCTTATCCACACGGAGCAGTCCGCCGTCTTTTCCGCTGATACCCACGGCACGGACACCCAATTCCTCCACCATAGTCACCAGACGCTTATTGACTTTGGAAAGCACCATTTCCGCAATCTCCATGGTAGGCTCATCTGTCACACGAAGACCATTGACAAACCGTGATTCCATACCGGCTTTCTTCACCCACTCACTGATCTCCTTGCCGCCGCCATGCACGATGATGGGCTTGAATCCGACAAGTTTCAGAAGTGTCACATCCTGGATCACGCTTCGCTGCAGCTGCGGATTTGCCATAGCCGATCCGCCGTATTTTACAACAATGATGCGTCTGTTGTATTTCTGGATGTAAGGCAGCGCCTCAACCAGCACCGCAGCTTTTTCCATGATCTTGTTCATGTCTTTTTCTTTCATAACTGCTCCTTTAAATCATTGATTTATAAAATGTTCCGACTCAATTCCCGAATAAATATCTCTATCGGTTAAATGTCTCAATATTCTTCTCATTCAGCGTAAAATCATAATAGTTCAGATCTTCGCGCTTCGTCCATCCGATCTCTTTCCAAAATGCATTTCCGATATCATTCGCTGTGAACGCGATCAGGGAAACCTTGTTGATCTTTTCTTCTCTGAGTGCATTCATGCAATGTACGACCATAGCCCTGCCGATGCCATGCAGCCGGTAATCCGGATGCACACAGACATGATACAGGCAGCCGCGCCTTCCGTCATGTCCGCATAAAATGGCGCCGACGATCTTTTCCTCATCCGCCTCCGGCAGCGTTGCCACAACGCTGATGCCCGGATTACGCGTAATAAAACGTCTGACACCTTCCTCTGAATCATCAATGCTCCGGATGGAAAAACCTTTGATGGTCATCCACAGCGCATAAAGTTTCGGATAATCTTCAACTGTCATGGCCCGGATCGTTGCATCAAACATTGCCGTAGTTTCTGCTGCCATAGTTTACCTGCCGTTTTCTGTCTTGTATCATATGCTTCCTCTGCATATTTACACATATCATTATGGTATTCATCTCATAAACACCGTCTTGCTTATCTCCGCCGCTTCGAATATCCGGCTCCGGACAATTCAGCAAATGTCCCGGCCGGTTATTCATGATTCATGGCACTCGCTGCTCTTACGGGAACGATGGTACCAAACGAAGCCCTTCAGCCTCATCCAGTCCGAACATCAGGTTCATGTTCTGCACTGCCTGTCCCGCTGCGCCTTTTACCACATTATCAAGGGCGCCCATCATGATCAGCCTGCCGGTTCGCTCATCAATGACAAAACCGATATCCACGAAATTGCTGCCTTCCACCCACTTTGTCTCCGGGCAGACTCCTTTATCCAGCAGCCGGATAAAATACTCTTTCCCGTAGCAATCCTCATATACCTTCCTGACATCATCATAGGTCGGAAGCTTTCCGTCCGCATCCGGGATCAGGTTCGCATAAGCCGTCACCAGGATTCCTCTGTTCATGGGTACCAGGTGGGGTGTAAAATTGATCACCACATCTTTCCCCGCCGCCACGCTCAGCTCCTGCTCGATCTCCGGCGTATGCCTGTGTGTTGCCACGCCGTAAGCTTTGATGTTTTCATTGACTTCGCAAAACAGGTTCTGCACTTTTGCGCCCCTGCCTGCGCCGGAAGTCCCGCTCTTGGCATCCACGATCAGTGTA
Organism: Lachnospiraceae bacterium; assembly: GCA_016282215.1. Taxonomy (GTDB): domain Bacteria; phylum Bacillota; class Clostridia; order Lachnospirales; family Lachnospiraceae; genus RGIG7926. Next base: position 11,855 of record JAEEKC010000314.1, on the reverse strand, counting down.
GACGGATCAATGAGTCCTGCCTTGACCGCCGGGTATGCCGATAAAATGGAACAGGTCGTATAGCAGCCGGGATTTGCCACCAGATCTGTCTTTTTCACATCCTCACGATACAGTTCGCAGAGGCCGTACACTGCCTGCTGAATCAGCTGCGGCGATTTATGCTCGATGCCGTACCACTTTTCATAAACAGCAACATCTCTGATCCGGTAGTCTGCCGACAGATCCACAACCTTGCATTTCTTTAATATATCTTCCGTCAGAACGCCTGCCAGAAATCCCTGGGGCGTTGCGGTAAAGATCACATCTGCCTCATCGGCCAGTTCCTCGATCTGGTCACCTTTGCAAAGATCTTCTACTAATTTGAACATATTGCCGTAAACAGATGAAAACTTCTGATCGATATAACTTCTCGATCCGTACCACACGATCTGCACCTGTTTATGTCCCAATAACAGTCTGACCAGTTCCGATCCCGCGTATCCGGTCGCCCCGATAATCCCTGCCTTTATCATAATCTTCCTCCTGTATGTAAACCCGCCTGATCCCACAGATTCTTATACCATATATACCTGCCTATGTCAAAGCATGCGCCCGATTGCATAATCATACACATATTATGCATTTTATGCAAGAAATATTTCTTATTATGCATTTATATACGCATTATTCATGAATATATGCATAAATTCCGCTTGCAAAAGCCTTCTGCCTGTTGTATGATTCTTTTTGCAACGAAACGGCATTATTTTTGATAGTGCAAAGCCCGATATGAAAATCGGTACTGAAAAACTACGCATTAATTTAGGAGGTTTACCCATGAAAGAAAAAGTAGTACTGGCATATTCCGGCGGTCTGGACACCACGGCGATCATTCCCTGGCTGAAAGAAAACTTCGATTACGACGTAATCTGCTGCTGTGTGAACTGCGGACAGGGCAACGAGCTGGACGGACTGGAAGAGAGAGCAAAACTCTCCGGTGCAGAAAAGCTTTATATCGAAGATATCACCGACATCTTCTGCGATGAATATATCGTACCCTGCGTACAGGCGCATGCGGTTTACGAAAACAAATATCTGCTTGGTACATCCATGGCACGTCCCGCCATTGCAAAGAGGCTGGTAGAGATTGCCCGCAAGGAAGGCGCTACTGCGATCTGCCACGGTGCTACCGGTAAAGGAAATGACCAGATCCGTTTTGAGCTGGGTATCAAGGCCCTTGCTCCTGATCTGAAGATCATCGCTGCATGGCGCTCCGATAAGTGGACCATGAACTCCCGAGAGGAAGAGATCGCATACTGCAAGGCACATGGCATCGATCTTCCGTTTGACGCTTCCCACTCCTACAGCCGTGACAGGAATCTGTGGCATATCAGTCATGAAGGCTTAGAGCTTGAGGATCCCGCTAACGAGCCGAACTTCGATCATCTTCTGGTTCTCGGCACAACCCCTGAGAAGGCTCCTGAAGAAGGCGAATATGTTACTCTTACCTTTGAAGCTGGCGTTCCGAAGAGCATCAACGGCGAGAGCATGAAGGTTTCCGAGATCATCGCCAAACTGAACGAACTGGGCGGCAAGCACGGCATCGGTATCGTGGATATCGTAGAAAACCGTGTTGTAGGCATGAAGAGCCGCGGCGTTTATGAAACACCCGGTGGAACGATCCTGTATGAAGCACACCAGCAGCTTGAGGAGCTGATCCTTGACCGCGACACCTATCGCACCAAGGCTGAAATGGGCAACCTCTTTGCACAGATCGTTTATGAAGGTAAATGGTTCTCTCCTCTTCGCGAGGCAACCCAGGCCTTCATCGAGAGTACACAGAAATATGTGACCGGCGAAGTAAAAATGAAACTTTACAAAGGCAACATCATCAAAGCCGGCACGACCTCTCCTTACTCACTGTATAATGAGAGCATCGCAAGCTTTACAACCGGTGACCTGTATGACCATCACGATGCAGAAGGTTTCATCAACCTGTTCGGACTTTCCACCAAAGTTCGCGCCATGAAAATGCAGGAAGCTCTGAAATCATGAATCTTCCGCTGATCGTCATATCTTATTTGATCATCATGAATCTGACCGGGTTTGCACTGATGGGGATCGACAAGCAAAAGGCACGAAAAAAAGCCTGGCGGATCCCCGAAGCAACCCTGTTTCTCTTTGCGCTTTGCGGCGGAAGCATCGGCAGCATCATCGGCATGTATGCTTTCCGCCACAAAACAAAGCACTGGTATTTTGTCGTAGGCATGCCGCTGATCCTGGTGCTCCAGCTCATTCTTTTCTATATGCTTTCCCGGATGCACCTGACCTTCACGGTTGTCTGAAACATGCATGCAGATACTATCGTTTATCTGCTTCTGTATGAAGGAGTTTCCATGTATATCGCAATCGTGGCCGACAATGTGGCCCAGCGCAAACAGGCTGAACGCCTGATGGCGCGTGCCAATACTGCACTATCGCCATCCATCGGAACTCTTTACATCTCTTCCTTCGGTGATGAGACGGCGTTTCTGCACGCCTGCATGAAATTCGATCTGTTTCTCCTTGATTTCGACGGCAACACAGCACACAGCCTTGAGATCGCAAAAAAACTGCGCGAGCAGGGTGCTCCGGGCATCTCTGTGATCTGCAAAAACGAGGACGAACCCTTTTCCTATGAAACAGCTATCCAGGGTGTCTATACCCTTGACAAACCGATCCTCACCGCTCCTCTTCATAAGCTCATCGCCGATGTTGCAAAAGAGGTGGAAGAAAAAAGAAAACAGGTATCCCTCATCGAGCTGCGCGGCGAAAGCGGAACCCACTATGTTCCGAAGGACGATATCATGTATGTGGAGATCTATGATAACGACCATCGCCTGGTCTATCATCTGGCCACCGATGAGACCATCGAAATGATGGGGAATTTCAACGATGTCCTCAGAGCCCTGGGACACTATCCCGAGTTCCAGCTCAAACTGAAACACATCTGCTTTAACACCGACTACATCAAAGAAGAGGATAAAAAAAGCATCCTCCTGTCTAACGGAGAACACTTTTCTTACCCTCTGTTACATCGATTTCTCAAGTAACTCCCAAACTTACAACGTCACAATGATCCCGCCGTCACTGGCATACAGTGTGCTGACACCTGCCATGTTCATCACAAGTACGGAACTGTAACCAAGCAGCTTTTCACATAGCTGACGCACCTGCTCTGCCCTCTCCGGCGCATTGCAATGCGTGATCATGACCGACCTGCTTGCGGAATCCGGCTTTTCTTTTGCGATGATCTCCACCATCTTGATCAGGCCTTTTTTCATGCCGACTGCCTGTCCAAGCTGCTGGATCTCACCCTTAGGCGTGGAGCTGAGCACCGGCTTGATGGAAAGCGTAGATGCCACGATAGATTTCAGTCCTGTCAGGCGCCCGTTTTTGCGAAGCGGATCTAAGTTATCCAGTACAAAATAAGTCGTCATATCATCCCTGTAAGCAGCCGTTTTTTCCACAACCTCTTCAAAGGGAAGCCCCTGCTTTGCAAGCTGCTCTGCCACAAAAGCGATCTGCGTCTGCCCACAGGATGCAGAACAGGAATCAAATACATGCACATTGCGGCCGGGATGCTCTTCGAGGAACATGGACCGCGCAAGCATGGCGCTGTTATAACTGCCGGACAATGCACCGGAAAGCGTCACCACATATACATCCGTGCCATCTTCCGTCTCCATCGCCCGCATATAACGTTCCGGCGAAGGGCAGGCGGATTTCGGACAGTTCTTACTGGCCGCCACACGCTTAATAAAGTCAAGCTGATCAAAACTCTCATCGTCCCAGGTTCTGAAATCATCTATCATCAATTCAAGCGGCACGAGTTCAAAATGCGGATCCTTCTTTTTCTCCTCCGGCAGCTCGCCACAACTGTCAATGATAATCTTATAACCCATTTATTATTCCCTCATCTAATGCAATTACATCATTAATAACCGCGTCACGCGGTTTTCAATACCATATATCATAGCATCTTTTTCCTGCTTTGAAAAGGGGGGATTGAAAAAAGAATGATTTACGATATAATCAATGAGACAGACGTAAAATACCATGAAAAGGCGGAGACATATATGATTTCCCTGATATTCGACCATCCTGCGCAGGTATCCGACCTGCTGCTGCAAAAAGACACCTTTGACGGATATATCGTCGGAAATATCCTCATGACAGCCAAGCTCAGTTTTGTACTTGAAAATACGGAAGAAAATGTGAAGGTACCTTACAAAGAAATCCGGCCTCTGGTCAGCAGGTTCGCTTCTACAGCTGACGGATCAGATCCCGATCACCCATTTCTTATGTCCCTGCAAAAAGCACGCATCACACTGCACGCACCGCAGTCTTATCAAAACAGCCTTCTGGCCGGCGCAGACGATCAGTCCACCTCGGACCTGATCCGCTCTCTCGTTCTCACCTTCCGCTGGGAAAATGATACGCTCACCGCGCTGACCGGCATTTCCTACAGCGCCTTCACAACGGATAAAAGCGCAGAACGCCTCTGGGATCAGGCGATCCAAAAGGCGTTCGATCATCTGGGCATTTCCTATACCCTTTAATATTCTTTTGATCAGTTTTCTGCTTTCACCGTTTCCGGCTGCGCTTTCGTGCGCACGCTTACTCACCAAGATAAGCAACAACCTCAACCTCGCAAAGCACTTCCTTCGGCAGCGTTTTAACCGCCACACAGCTCCTTGCCGGTTTGTGATCCGAAAAATACTTCGCATAGATCTCATTAAATGCCGCAAAATCTCCCATGTCCGCTAAAAAGCAGCCGGTCTTGACAACCTTGGAATAATCAGCTCCCGCTGCAGCAAGCAATTCACCGATATTCTTCATTACCTGCTCCGTCTGCGCCTCGATCGTCCGCTCTGCCAGCTGTCCTGTTTCCGGAATGATCGCGATCTGTCCCGAAGCATAAAAAAAGTCCCCTGCTATGATTCCCTGTGAATAAGGCCCGATCGCTGCAGGCGCTTTCTCCGTACTGATAACCTTCATGTTTTTATCCCTCCTGATTCATCATTAGTTTATCGGCTCCGTATTATCATGCCGGAACCTGTACTACAAAACAAACCTACTCTACAAATTGAACCGTTACGTAAAAACCTCTGTGATTCTCTTCAATCGCAACCACCGTACCCTCATTTGTTTTCAGCCGGTCTCTGAGGGCGATATTCGGCGACATGGCAAGGGAAGGATCGATCGTATAATAATAACTTCCCGGCAATTCACCTTCCGTTACGGTCACTCGCTGCCCCTCTTCCAAAAAACCGGGGCGTTCCATTTTAAAAACCATTTCTCTCATATCTTCTACCTGCTACGGACTATTCTGCTAAAAGCCTCCGGATATCAATATCCTCATCCGCCTGTCCGGCACTGTCATTTCCTTCTGTTGCAGGCCACTCCGTTGTTTTATCAGCATTATCCTCTGCCTTCATTTCTGCCGCCGGCTGCGCTGTATCCGGTGCTGACAGGGCAGCAGAAGAAATCGGAAGCCCGTCCTCATCATGCAGCTCTTCTCTTTCCAGCATCCTGGTAAAGACTTCGACGATCGTCGGGTCAAACTGCGTACCGGAACATCTGCGCAGCTCCGCAATCGCATCCTGCTCCGGCATACCTTTGTGATAGGGCCTGTCATTGACCATAACGTCATGGGAATCGACAGCAGCGATGATCCTGGCGATCAGCGGGATCTCTTCACCCTTGAGTGCATTCGGATAACCGGTACCATCCCACTTCTCGTGGTGACACAAAATACCGTCTGCGATCTCCGCCAGTTCCGGTGAACTCTTTGCGATACGATAGCCCTTCACCGTATGCTGCTCGATCACCTTTCTCTCTTCAGGCGTCAGTTTGCCGCGCTTTTTGATGATATCCTGCGGTATTGCAACCTTTCCGATATCATGCAGAGCTGCGAGCAGCTCCAGTCGTCCGATGATGGCGTCGGAAAGCCCCATTTCCCGGCCGAGCCTTGCGGCCATTTTTCTGGTACGCTCGACATGTTCCTCTGTCTGGAAATCGCTCTCTGCCAACGTCTGCTTGAGCGAGTTGACCAGGGAACTGGATGCCGATCTTTCCTTGAGCATCTTCTTGTTCTGCATGCTGGTACGTGCGTCCTGCAGTAGTTTTTCCATCGTAACAACAGCACTGTCCTTAGTTGCGATACCATATTCCAGAGAAACCGAAACCGGCATATGGTCATAAAAGTCAAGAAGTTCTTCACGGACATTATCCATGATCTCGCTGGCATCGGCATCAGAGGTGCGCTCAAATACGATCACGATATCACCGTTGTCAAGCTTTGCGCAGAAAGCATTGTCTCCGGCACGCCTTCGGATATACCTGGCGATCTGCTTCATAACACCATCGCCGTATTCCGTTCCGTATGCCTCATTAATGGCACGCATGCCGTCAACATTGCAGACCACAACGGATGTGGGCCAATACTCATCGTCATCCCACTGCGGCATCTGTGTATAAAAACTCTGCTTATTAAAGAAACCGGTCACGGAATCATAGAGCATGGAGTTTTCCAATTCGAAGAACGTCTGACGGTTTGCCGTCACATCATGAAATACGAAAAGTTTACCGATCAGCCTGCCTTCTGTATCTTTCATGCAGGAGAACTGACATTCCATGATCCTGGGCTTTCCATCCTCCGTAAAGGTCCAGTCAAATTCCTGATCCATCGATGTATTGGAAAGACCCGGGAATGAACTGCTGGACATAAATTCATTCAGCGTCAGTTTTCCGTTGACCAGATACTGATCGGGCATCATTTTTTCCAGATACACACTGTGATCCACCAGCATCCCTTCATAGTCAAACAAAATGATGGGATCCTGCAGATGCTCAAAAATCATGTTTCGTGTAATGGAAAGGGTAACAGATCTGAGATAATTAAAGTTGTAAAAATACAGCATCAATCCCACGATCACATACAGGATCGGAGTCAGATCCATATTCGCGGGGAAAATGCCGATCAGATAGGTCACATAAAAAACAAGAGCCAGGATCATACTGTAGATCGGTCCGTAGTACCGGTTCAGATAAGCCTTCGGTGTTTCCCGGCACTTCAGCAAAAGCAGAACGATCGTACTGACGATCAAAAGGACATTGTAAATCATATGTACATAGAACACAAGATGTGGCTCATAGGTCAGGATCATGCCGTTGCCGAGGGGCTCGGCATGATAAGAAAGCGTGATCGTCCTGAAGGGATTGATCAGCATAAAAATGGAATCCACAACCAGATATGCGATCGCGGTCAAACGGATCCACTGCGGAAACCGGTTTTCCCAGCCCACATAAGAGATCACATATTCCAGATAGAAATACAGCATCAGATCCAGGAAGATAAATGCAATGGAACAGCCCAGTGACTGCACCAAATGATAATCCACAACCACATTGACGGTATAGAACAGGATCATCAGGAAGTTCATGAGCATGGCAAGGCCCAGTTTTCTGGCAATATCAGACTCCCGCGCATATGCCTTGCGCAGGAACAGTGCACAGATCAAAGCCGATACCACATAGACGGCCCAAATATTACTTTCAATAAAAGCAAACTCTTCCAAATCTCAACTCCTGTTACTTATCCCCTGTTTGCAGCATCAATTCTGATGAAGCAATGCTGCCTGCTGATTCAAATGATCAACGATTCCCATCATCTCATTAACGGTCTCCGTGTTGTTCCGACTGGATTCATATGTTTCATTGGAATGTGCGGAAACTTCTTCGGTAATCGCCGAAATGCTCTGAATGGATTCCACGATCTTCCTGTTGGCATCGGAAAGACGTTTCACTGCCGTCGTCAGTCCTTCAGCATTATGCTCGATGGATGATGTATCCGTCTGGATGGTACCGAGACTCTTGACTGTCTCCATTGCCACATCATGCTGTTTCGCACTGCCTTCAATAAAGGTATTGATTGCTTTCGCCACATCATCGAGCTTATGATTGATATTGGCGATCAGCTCCTGAATATCATCTGTCGCAGCCTGCGTCTGATTTGCAAGATTGGAAATCTCAGTTGCCACAACGGAAAATCCTCTGCCCGCTTCACCGGCCCTTGCTGCCTCAATGCTTGCATTCAGTGCAAGAAGCGATGTCTGATCAGCCACATTATTGATCAGTTCCACGATGGTCTGCATCTGCTGCGTATATCCTTCCAGCTGCTCCAGCTCCTTTGCCGCCGAATCAGAATGTACTCTTGAAGCTTCCACTTCCTGCTCAAGGTTGTTCATATTGTCAGAACCCTGCGCCACTGCATCTCTTGTTTCCAGCACGCTGTTCACAATGGCAGTTGCATGATGAGAAACTTCATCAATCCTGTTTTGAATCTCTTCCGTCATGATGAGCTGCGTCTGCACGGATTCTGCCGTTTCCGTGCTGCCGCTTCTGACTTCCTCCATGGCAACACAGGTTCTGTTCATCGCTTCGTCAAGCAGTCCCATCCTGCCGGTCATCTGCTCGATCCCGCCGGAAATCTCATTGGAAACGCTCATGATCGTGGAAAGCAGGCCGGATACTCGGTTCTTTTCATCCTCGATCTCCTGCATTTTGCTGTCATTGATCGCACCGCCGGTTTTGGCTGTAAATACATTATAAATTCCGCAGAGCAGCATCAAAAGCACCTGGATCTCGATGGTCGGAAGACTATCTTTGTCAAACCCTTTCGTGAAGATCTGAAATGCGATGGATGCAATATTCATCACATTAAAAAGGACCGCCGACTCGACCGCAAATTTCCGGTCTGCATAGGCATTGAGCAGGATCATCAGAACAAGTGCATACGTAAACACCAGATTATTCGTTGCCGTAAAAAGCAGAAATGACCAGGGGATCACATAGCCAAGCAGGATCATATAACGGATCAGTTTTGAATCCGGCTTTTTCTTCAACGTTACGATCACCAAAACGCCCGGGATCCAAAGCAGCAAAAATGCAACCAGGAAATACCCCCATGATTTGCTGTGTTTCACTGCTTCCAAAAGATAAGCCAGCATGATCACGCTGATCGTCACCAGATAGCATCCTACTGCCGGTTTGTTACGCCTTGCATTTTCAGAAATCGTTGCTCCGTTGCCCATAGTTTTTTTCTCCTCCTGAATTCATTTAGCGGTACATCCCCTGCATATTTCCACGGGAAACACGCACTGCCATCACACCATAAAAGTTATCCCCAACGCATTGATCAGACAACCGGCTATCACGCCAATCGCCCACAAAACGCCAATGACCTTTATGGTATCCCGGATAGGTCTGTTCACTCGAAGGAGTACCAAAAGGCCAACGCCGGCTCCTACCAAAAGGCCCGACATTAATGCCCCCTCACCGATCATGCCGCCCATATACAACTGCGTCAGCGCAACCGATACGCCGCAGTTGGGAATCAGCCCGAATAACGAAGCGAGTATCACTATCCCGTATGACCTGCCGATCGTTACATACTGTATCCCCGCTGAGCCGATATGATCCATAAATGCGTTCATCGCAAAGGTAATTAAAATAATAAATAATAATATACGCAGACTGTGCAAAAGCGCTGAAACAAAAATTCCATGCTTTTCACAGTCGCAATGCTCTCTTTCGCATAATTCATGAATATGCAGATTTCCATGATCATGGTCATGTCCATGCTCACTATGATCATGGCTATGATCGTGGTCATGGTCGTGATCGTGATCATGCGTTTCTGCGATCACATTCTCCTTCGTATGACCGCCCTCTTCATTCCCTGCCTTCTTCCGTCCAATCAGACCGACCACCAGATCGATCACGATTCCGGCAGCCACGCCGATCACCGCTTTCGTGATGAGCAGTTTCCCGATGGTAGCCGGCGGCACCTGCGATGAGATCATAAGCGGAAGCATCTCATCCGAAGTCGACAGATAGACTGCGATCAGACAGCCGAGAGAGATCACCCTTGCAGCATACAGATTAGAGGCCGCAGCTGAAAAGCCGCATTGCGGCAGCATTCCCGTCAATGCACCGATCAGGGGACCAAAAGGACCGGATTTTTCCAGCCATTTCAGACTCCTTTTCTCCGTATGATGCTCCAGATACTCCATGAATATATATGTTATCAAAAGGAAGGGAAACAACTTTGCGGCATCCACTAATGTATCGACCGCCACATCCTTCCAAAACGCAAAGTTCATAGCGAAGATTACTCCATTCCAACACGGCAAACCCATTTCCTATGGCTTGCCACAAAAAATCAACCTAAATTATAACATAAAAATGCTGATTTGCATACAAAAACATAAAAAGTGTCATAAATGTAAAGAGGGCACTTTTTACAAAGCACCCTCGATCTCATCCAGCAGCCCGTCGATGGCCACATCCAGCTGCTGATACACCCCTTCAAAATCACCGGTATACCACGGATCATCCACTTCCTCCGCCTCTGTGGCCGAAAAATCGCCAAAACTCTTATGTTTTCTGACGCTGTTTTTCCATCCGTCCGCCACTCTGTCCCACACAGATCCGCTTTCTTCATCATTTTGGCTGCCGCCCCGGGCGAATTCCATCATCATATGCACTTTTCCATCCGGGTCGTCTCCGAGGATCCTGAGCATATTCCGGATATTCATACGATCCATTCCGATCAGATAGTCAAACTGCGGATAATCGGACTTTTCCATATGCCGCGCCCGCTTCTGCGTAAAATCCGTAATCCCCTTTTCCGTCAGTTTTCTCTTTGCCGGCGGATAAACGGGATTTCCGATCTCCTCATAACTGGTCGCGGCAGACTCTGTATAAACAAAGTTCTCGAGACCTCTCTCCCTTATTTTTTTCTTGCAGATAAACTCAGCCATCGGCGACCTGCGGATGTTGCCGTGGCAGACAAACAAAACTCTTATCATTTCCCTAAAAACCTCGCAAACCCTTATATTTACTGGCTTCTCAAGCCTGACGCTTTTGTCATTTCCTCGCAAAAATCCGCCTTTTTTTGGCAAATTTTGGCATATTTTTGCCTTCATCTGGGGTAAAACTGGGGTAAAATGGCCAGTCTGTACCCAGTAGATATTTACTGGGTTTGTGGCGATTTTACCCCCTGATTTTCGGCACTAAAATTCGGAAAAATTGGGGCAAAATGGGGGTAAATATGAAAAATCCACTCCCGTGACAAAAAATCAGACTTGAAACAGACATTACAGAGCCATCACACGTGCAAACTCTTCCTTTGCATCCTCGACGGTAACATGAGTATAAATGTTCAGCGTAACGCTGATATCGGCGTGTCCCATGATGTACTGCAGGGTCTTCGGATTCATACCGGATCTTGCCATCTTGCTGCAGAAGGTATGTCTGCAGACATGAGGCGTGATCTCAGGCATCTGGATCCTGTAGATCTTGTTATACTTCTCGCGGATGTGCTGCATATACTTTTCCCAATGCAGCGCCACCATCGGCATCCCATTCTTGTCAATACAAAGAAAACCGCCGACACCATCAACCGTAGGCTCAACTTTTAATTTCGGCCTTTTTGCCAGGATATTCCGAAAACACTGCTTCACCTCATCAGACATAGGGATAAAGCGTTCACCCTTTTCCGTTTTGGGCTTTTCGATGTAGTATCTCATATCCGAACCACGATGCAGCTGACGCTGAACCCTGATCAAACCGCTTTCAAAGTCTAGATCCGCTTTGGTCAGACCGCAGAACTCGGAAATACGAAGCCCCGTGTTGAAAAAGATATAGATGGCATCATAGTATCTCGAATAATGAACATCCTCGCGGATGAACTTAAGAGAATCCCGTTCCTGTCTGCTGGTGAGAGCCTCCCTTGTCACACTGTCGTGTACCACAACCGTAACAAGCGC